>JBDROI010000103.1:0-25433 GCA_043810245.1 Microcaldota archaeon | reverse complement strand
GGCCGACGACTTCAAGAGCATTATTAATGAGTTTGAGAAGAAGGACGTGCGCTTTACTCCAGAAGCTCTCAAGCTCCTTAAGGAAGCGGAAAACCCGCGCGCAGCCATTGAAGGAATTCTCGCAGAAAACCCGCTCATTTTCATAATCAGCGAAAAAGAAATAGACAAAGAGCTGAACAAAAAGCTCGAAGAAAAAATTCCTCTTCCAGTAGAAGTTCTTCGAGCGCCCGACTTCAAGCCAATTGCAAAAGATTTCTCTGCCGAATTAGAGTTCTATAAAGCGGGCGAAATCACGGGGCAGTCGAAATGCACTGGAACAGTTGACGACTTCGTGGGCTACTTCAGAAACCGCTTTGAATCCATTTCTTCCATGCTTCGCGCGCGCCAATCTCCAAACGGAATCACTCCACTCTTGGCTCTCAAAAACTACGCGAGCGGAAAAGAAGTTCGCATCATCGGAATGGTTGTAAGCAAAAAAGTCACGCGCAACAAGCATCTATTGGTTGAGCTTGAGGACGAAGAAAGCAATGCACGAGTTCTCTTCCTTCGCTCAGACCACGAGCCCCAGCGCTCTGTTTTCGAAAAAGCAGGCAGACTTCTCTTCGATGAAGTGGTTGCAATCGACGCAAAAATTTCATCCAATCAATTCATAATCGCGAAAGACATAATCTGGCCCGACATCCCAATACGAACTCCGCGGGCTTTGGAAACAGACGTTGCAGTCGGCTTCCTTTCCGACCTGCACGTTGGAAGCAGATATTTTATGGAGACTCAGTTCAACAGCATGCTCAAGTGGCTCAACGGAAGCTCTGAAAGCGCGAGCACCCGCGAGCTCGCAGGAAAAATAAAGTATTTAGTAATTGCCGGAGATGTTGTCGATGGAATTGGAATCTACCCCAAGCAGGAAAAAGAATTAACCGTGCGCGACATCTACGAGCAGTACAAAATTTTCAGCCAACTGCTCTGCGAAATTCCAGACTACATAAATATCATAGTTTCTCCAGGCAATCACGATGCGGTGAGGCGCGCGGAGCCCCAGCCAAAACTTCCTGACGAGCTGGTGGGCGCGCTCAAAGACCGCGGAAACGTCTACTTTATCGGAAGCCCGTGCCTCTTTTCGCTCGAAGACTACAAAGTTCTCGCGTACCACGGGACCTCTCTCGACTCAATCATTTCCGCGCTTCCCGGCTTAAGCTACCAGCACCCGGACAAACCCATGCTGGAGCTTCTCAAGCGGCGCAATTTAAGCCCAATCTACGGCGAAAACCCCATTGTTCCGGAGAGCCGCGACTACATGGCAATAACTGAAGTTCCTGATTTCCTGCACATGGGCCACGTTCACAAAAACGCATACGCGGACTACCACGGAACCGCGGTAATCAACTCGGGCACATGGCAGGCGCAAACCGACTTCCAAGTCCGCCAAGGCCATGTTCCTTCCCCCTGCATCATGCCCGTTTACGAACTCCGCTACAACAAAATCAACTTCGTGAATTTTAATGCTCCAGTTGGTGAATAGTATGGACACGCCTCAATATTTCGAGCATCTTGAAAAGGAGTTTGCGCGCGCCCGCGATATTGCAAACGAAGCGCGAGCAAAAAACTTCGACCCCGAGCCCCACACCGAAATCATGCCCGCAAAAGACGTGGCTGCGCGCGTTGAGGGAATAGTCGGCCCCAAAGGAATTGCCGAAGGAATTAGAAAACTCGGAGTCGAGCGAAGCAGGGAAGACATTGCATTCGAAATCGCAGCGGAAATTCTCGAAGGCAAATACTTCAAGGCAGACAAGGAGAAGCTCATTGGGCAAGCAGTCCGCACTGGAGTTGCAATTCTAACAGAAGGAGTTCTCGTAGCTCCAACAGAAGGCATTGCAAAAATAAAGCTACGCGACAACCCCGATGGAAGCAACTACCTTTCAGTTTACTTTTCCGGCCCAATCCGCTCAGCCGGAGGAACCGTTGCCGCGCTCAGTGTTGTGCTCGCAGACTTTGCGCGCAAGAAAATGGGGATCACAGATTTCCGTCCAACTGAAACCGAAATTGCGCGCTATATAGAAGAAATAAACCTCTACGATGTGCGCGCCGCGCGCCTCCAGTACAAGCCTACTGATGAAGAAATCCGAACCATAGTTAACAACTGCCCTGTGTGCATAGACGGCGACCCAACTGAAGAGTTCGAAGTTTCCGTCCACAAAGATGTTCCGCGCGTTGAAACAAACAGAATCCGCGGAGGAATCGCGCTTGTAATTGGAGAAGGAATTGCCCAGAAAGCGAGCAAGGTTCTCAAAGTCACGAAAAAAGTCGGCCTAGACTGGGGCTGGCTCGAATCGCTCGTGAAAGTTGCCAAAAAGGAAGGAGGCAAAACTGAAATCAAGCCCAACTTCCACTACCTAGAAGATATTGTTGCAGGAAGGCCTATTTTCAGCTATCCTTCGGAAAAAGGAGGCTTCCGCCTGCGCTACGGAAGAACGCGCATGACGGGCATCGCTGCCAAAGCAATCCACCCTGCGGCAATGTTTCTGCTCGACGGCTTCCCTGCAATTGGAACACAGATGCGCATCGAAAGACCTGGGAAAGGATGCGTGGTTTCGCCCTGCGACTCCATTCTCCCGCCAATCGTAAAGCTCAAGAACGGAAGCGTTATTGTTGTCAACTCCAGCGAGGAAGCGCTGAAAATCCAGAGCGAAGTTTCAAAGCTTCTCTTCCTTGGCGACATCTTGGTTTCATACGGAGATTTCTACAAATCCAACCACCTTCTAATTCCTTCGGGCTACTGCCACGAATACTGGATTCAAGAGCTCGCGCGCGCAGCTTCGGAAAAAGGAAAGAAGGCTCCGCAAGTTTCTGAAAAAGATTTGCGCGCGCACGACGCGTTTGCAATTGCGCGCGAATTTGGCGTTCCTTTACATCCAAAATTCACCTACTTCTGGCACGACATTTCTTCAGAAGACGCGAAAGCGCTTGCAGAGTGGCTGGGAAATGGAAAGCTGGCCTACGATTGGTTCAACCTAAAAGAATTCAAAGTAGATTTTTCGCCCGCAAAGGAAATTCTTGAACGCCTATGCATTCCGCACACAGTTGAGCTTGAAAGCGGGGCAATAGTTTTTTCAACCGAAGATGCGTTTGCACTTCTCTCAACTCTCGGTCTGCTTAATAACAAGCGCGTAGTTCTTGAGCGCTTCAACAGCATCTACTCAAAAGAAAAGGAAATTCTCCCGCTTCTAAGCGAGCTTTCCGAAATTCAAATACGTGCAAAAGCGCCAACCTACATAGGCGCGCGCATGGGGCGACCGGAAAAGGCAAAGGAGCGAAGGATGAAACCTGCACCCCATGTTCTCTTTCCCATTGGGCAGTTTGGAGGAAAAATTCGAAGCTTGGTAAAGGCCTACCGAAATTCAAAAGACCGAGGGGGAGACGGAAAAGGTTTCATTCAGGAAGTTGCGCGCCTCCAATGCACGCAGTGCAAATCAATTACGCTTCTAAATAAATGCCCCAAATGCGGAGCGCACACCCTTCCAATTCGCGCGTGCCCAAAATGCGGGCGAACGAGCGATGAGGAGCGCTGTCCAACCTGCTCCGACGTTCCTGCCTATTTTGACGAACGCCCAGTCGACCTAGCTTCGCTCATGGATTCTGCGCTCAAGCGCTGTGCATGCACTCTTCCCAATGACATCAAGGGAGTAAAAGGAATGACGAGCGAGTACAAAATTCCCGAGCCGCTTGAAAAAGGATTGCTCCGCGCAAAGCACGACGTTTACGTTTTCAAAGATGGAACCTCGCGCTTCGATGCAACCGACATGGTGCTGACGCACGTTTACCCGCGCGAAATAGGCGTAACCGTTGAGAAGCTGCGCGCTCTCGGCTATGAAACCGACTACTTGGGAAACAAGCTTGAGCGCGAAGACCAATTGATTGAGCTGCGAATTCAAGATGTTATTCTTGCAGACTCGGGCGCAATCTACTTAACTCGCGTTGCCAACTTCATTGACGACATGCTGGTTTCCCTCTACGGATTACCGCCCTACTACAATATTTCCTCGCGCGAGGATTTGATTGGGCATCTTGTGATTACGCTTTCTCCGCACACATCTGCTGGCGTTCTTGCGCGCATCGTCGGTTTCACTCACGCGCGCGTCGGTTATGCGCACCCCTACTTAATTTCAGCGAGAAGACGAAACTGCGACGGCGACGAAGATACCACGATGCTTCTCATGGACGCTCTTCTAAACTTCTCGCGCAAATTTCTTCCAGCTTCGCGCGGAGGCACAATGGACGCCTGCTTGGTTTTGACAACTGCAATAAACCCAAAAGAAGTTGACGATGAAGTTCACGCAATGGAAATCTGCACTTCTTATCCTCTTCAGCTCTATGAAGCCGCGCTCCGCTTTGCATCCCCTGGAGAAGTAAAAGTTGAGCGCGTTTCCGAGCGCTTGGGAAAGCCCGAGCAATACATGAACCTAAACTTCAGTCACGGCGCGAGCTCAATAAACGACGGGCCCATCAAGACGCGGTACGTTGAGCTGAAAACAATGCGCGAGAAAATAGACGCGCAGTTCACGCTCTGCGAAAAAATACGCGCAGTTGACCCGCGCGATGCAGCCGAACGATTAATTCTCTCGCACTTCCTTCCAGACCTCTACGGCAACCTCCGTTCATTTTCGCGCCAGCAGTTCCGCTGCGTTGACTGCAACGCGAAATACAGAAGAGTTCCTCTGCGCGGGAAGTGCGTGCGCTGCGGCGGAAAATTGCTTCTCACCATCAACAAGGGAGGCATAGAAAAATACCTTACTATTTCAAAGGAAATGGTTGACAAATACTCGCTTCCAAACTATCTGAAGCAGAGACTTATTCTCCTAGAAAAAGACATATCCTCTGTTTTCGAAGACGAAACAAGCAAGCAGTTCAACTTAGCCGATTTCATGTAAATATAATCTACTTCGGCACTTTCGGCATCTCGGGAACTCTCATTCCAGCGCTCGCGTTCACGCTTTCATTCGCGTTCGCACTTCCTTCTCCGCTTCTACTTTCAACATGCGGAGCAACTCCTGCCATCATTTCCCCGGTCGGAATAAGCATATAGTTTGAGAAAAGTGCAAGAAACAGAAGCATGAACTCAACAAACGCGAGCATCATCGCGAGTCCTTTCAAGTATTCGCCCCCTCTTCTAATTCCAACGAGTGTCATAACTACATAAACTGCGAGCACCACGCCCGCGCCCAAAGCTGCTGCTCCTATCCCTAAATTAATGAGCGAGCTTCCTTCTTTGAGCGCACTTATTGGGTCTGCCATGCTTTTCTTTTGGCTTTTTCCCTATTTAAACCCTACTAAACCCTCAAAAACGTCTCTCTAATCCCCTCAAGCATCTCCTTTCCTTTCCTCAAAACCACAAAAACACTTAGAAAAACAACCGTAAGCGCAAGCAAAACAAGCGTGGGCGTAAGCTCTCCGCTCGAGAAAAAGTAAACAGAAGCAGCTGCACATGCAACTGCAAGCGCCAATGCAGTAAGCGACTTTCTTCCTAGCTTTTGCTTCACGCGCCCACCTCCGCTTTCCTTTCTCTTCAACCCGTTACCTTATTCTTCTTCTTAAACTCCTTCAATTTTCCAGCAAGCTCGCTCACTTTCACGCGCACCTGCTTTCCATCATTTCTAAATCTCACCGTGACGCTTTCATCCTTCGCAGTATCATAGTCAACAGTTATGCAGTAGGGCGTTCCAATCTCGTCCGCGCGCGCGTATCTTTTTCCAACGCTTCCGCTTTCATCATAGTTTACTTCCAAGTTTGCCTCTCTAAGCATTTCAACTATTTCGCGCGCCTTCTCCTGCATTCCATCTTTCTTCATGAGCGGGAAAATCGCTGCATCGTAAGGAGCAATTGCGCACGGGAAATCAAACCAGCTCCAGTTTCTATTCTCTGCTCCTCCCTCCTTTCTATATGCAGACTCAAGCACGCACCAGAGCAGTCTTTCAACCCCGAACGACGGTTCAACTACGTGCGGAACAAACCTCTCTTTTGTTTCTTCCATGAACACGCTCTGGTCTTTTCCGCTCATCTTCGCATGCGCTCCCAAGTCATAATCTGTTCTGTAAGCAGTTCCTATTGTTTCAACCCAGCCGAAAAGCGTGTCGACTTCCAAGTCTAGATTTCCTCCAGAGTAGTGTGGAGTTTCTCCTTCAAGCAGGTGCCTGAAGTGGAATTTCTCGTAAGGAACCCCCATCTTCAAGTAGAACTCCTGCTCGCGCACAAGGAAATAAGCAAGAAGCTCGTTCGGAATCGTTTTCTTTTTCACTGCTTCTTCAACGCTCATTTCAATAATTTTCTTGCTTTCTTTTTTCTGCTCCTCGCGAGTATAAAACCGCATCTTCGTTTTCTTCACTTCCCCATATCGCGCATGCGTGGGCTTCTTTGGGTCAAAGAAATATTCCAGCTCCATCTGCGTAAACTCTCTCAACCTAATGAGCCCCTGCCTCGGAGAAATTTCATTCCTAAACGACCTTCCTATTTGGGCAATTCCCATTGGAAGCTTTGAGCCCGTTGCCCTGAACTCGCGCTGGAAATCAAGGAAAATTCCTTGGGCTGTTTCCGGCCTCGTATATCCTACATTTCCTTCAACCGGGCCAATATTCGTCTTGAACATCAAATTGAACGGCTTCACTTCCTCGAGCTCGCCTCCGCAGTCAGGGCAGCGCACCTTTTCCTTTCTTATTACTTCCGCAAGCTGCTCGGGCTTAAGCTCTTCAGTAGAAATCTTCAGCAAACCGCCGACCAAGTGGTCTGCGCGGAACCTCTTCTTGCACTTCTTGCAGTCAACGAGCGGATCAGAGAAATGCCCGACATGTCCAGAAGCTTTGAGCACAATTTCAGGAAGAATGAGCGAAGTTGCAACTTCATAATTTCCTTCCTTTACTATCAGCTCGCGCCTCCACGCATCTTCAATCTTCCTCTTAAGCGCGCATCCCACATGCCCATAATCGTAAACTCCGCTCATTGAGCCGTAAATCTCGCACGCTTGAATGAGAAAGCACCTTTTTAGTGCAACATCTAATATCTCGTCTTTTAAATCAGCCATGAAAATCCCTCGCAATAGACAGTTTTTCCCCTCTTAAACTTTTAATTCTTCTCCTCTCAAAGCTTCTTCGCCGTCAATACCAATGTTTAAATAGAGGTTTGGGCCTATTATTCTTCTCGTTTTGGGAGTAGAATATTATGGCAGTATTAGCTTCAACTTTAGTCAAGCCTCCTGTTCCTCTAGCTTCAACTCTAAAAGGCGGAAAAAAGTTTCCCAGCAAAGATCCCATAAACGATTATCTACCCCGCATTAAAACAAGCACCCATCGCCTAAATACTCGCCACGTATTCCCCAAGGGCGACAAGGCCTTCATCTCTGCCTGCCAAGAAATTGTCAAGCAGAAACGAGTAGACGCAATTCCCGCGCTCATAAAAGCTCTCAAAACACGTACAGACCCCGACATTCTTGAGGCAACAATAGACACGCTTGCAAAGCTCAAGGCAGTTGAAGCAACTTCCGAGCTGATAAACATTCTCAAAATGCATGAAAATCCCCAAATAATCGAACCCGCAATATTTGCGCTTGCAGAGTTCAATGCAGTAGACGCGGGCCAAGAAGTTATGAACTGCTTAGAATCTGCTCCATCCCCCCGCGTCCGCATTGCTGCAACTTTCTTCGTAGGCAAGCTTAAACTAACTAAATACACTTCCAAAATAGGGAAGCGGCACAAATTTACCCTAAGCGAAGAAAAAGCGCAGGTAATTCGCACGCTTGGAGAATTAGGAGCAACCAAATTCATTCCGAAACTAAAAGAAGACTTTTATTCCGGAATAGGCGACAGATACGACAATCCCGACGTAGATATTCAGTCTGCGGCTATAGAAGCGCTCGCAAAACTTAATTTGGTTGAAATGATGCCCGCGTTTGCAAAAGTGTATTTTCTCGAAAGCGTAGACCTCGACAATTTTACCAACAAGAAACTTCTAACTTCAATACAGCGTGCTAAAGGAGCGCTCATATCCGAAGCGGTTCAGAGCAGTCTAGACGACCCTCCCTATAAATTCACCAGTCGCTCTCTCTATTCATCCATGCTCGAAAACTCAGCAGTAATCGCAATGACCGAGTTTGGGTTTCCTCTCATCCTAGAGAAACTGCAAACTTCTGGCAACGAATTAGACAACGCCGCAATTTTCTACTATCTGGCAGCTAATATAACCAGCAAGCAAGAAGACCAATTCAAAATCAGCAGTCTGCTCTCTCATCACTTGGCGCTCGCAAGAGAGCAAACCGCAATAACCCTGCTTTTAATTTCATTAGAAGTTCTTTCAAAGAGGATGATGCAATAATGCAGTCCGCAATTTTAACACTCAAAACTTCAGCTTCTTTGACCTCTCTAAACTTTTCCCTGCGCGGAAAAGACGAGTTTACTCGCCAGGATTCGTTGGTCGAAAAGAGAGAAGCAATTTCCCGCGCAAAGAAAATTGCGTATTACCTCAAGAGATTAAGCTCAAATGACTACTCAACTTCATCTCATTCTTTTTCCAAGCTAAACGAGCTCAAGCCGCACGAAGCAATAGATGAGCTTGCTGATATTGCTGCTCGCGACGCAAATTCTCACAGCGGCGTATTCGCAATCTCCATCTTAATCCACCTAGAGACTCCAGACGCATTCTGCAAATTGCTAGAGTTTTTGTCACTCTCATCGTTCTCCGGCAGGGGCTGTCTCCGCCAAGCCTTTGGCCTCCGCCTTCAAAACGGTGTTCCGCAAGAAGCGAAAGACGCAATGGACGCAACAAACATAAAAATTCCTCCTAAATCTCGCCCAAAAAACTGGAACAGCTACCCAACAAAATTCGCAAAAGCAGAGCACTGCATCTCCAAATTCAATCTGACAAAAGCAAGCTTGCCAAAAATGCTTCCAAAACTGCTTGAACTTATTTCCCGCAATGAAACTACTGTGCGCGAATTGGCTCTGGAGCTTATTTGGACTCTTGATTTTCCAACTTTCCTAGACGAGCTTTCCAGCGCGGAAAATCCAAGCGCGCGCCTAGCAATTGCATACTACTTGGGAAAATATGCAACGCGCGAGCAGGAGGATAAATTTGGAGTTACGCGCGTTCTTCTGCGCGCTCTAGCAGCTGAAAGAAACGACAAAGCAATAGCCGCAATAAACAGAGCAATCAATAGCATTTCAACCCGGCAAATACTTCCTGGGATCTGGATTGCAGGTGTAAGAGTGTGGGAATGAATAACTTCTGCAGAATGGTGGAAAAATGGCAACTACAACACTAGCAAAACCAACTTTAGTTCCCGTGGTTCCTTCCTCTCTAGTACTCTCGCTGCGCAAACCAAACAAATTTCAAAAACTCCCCCTCACAGAACACGCTCTATCAACGCCCCGCAAGAAGGAGATTAAAAACGCGCTCAAAATGTTTAGAAGCAACTCAAACGAAGAAAACAAAAATGCTCGAGCAAAGCTCGTTGAGCTCAAAGCATACGAAGCAATTCCCGAGCTAATGAAACTACTGGAGTTATATCTAAAAAATGCAGATGCCTACGAAACTGCAGTGCTATACTCAAAAACTCCATGCGCAAAAATTACTCCTTTTGGCTGTGCCTGTGCAATCCATACATTAACTGACTTGAACGCAGGAGAAGCGCTCCCGCTTATAATCAAAATCTTCTGCGAAATCGATATTCTCTGGACAACTATTCATGATGCTACTGCGCGCGCAGTTCAGCAACTCGCTTCTCTGAAACCAACCACTGCTGTATTGAATTTAATGCGATACCCAAACAAGCTCATCCGCAAAAAGGCGCGCCAAGCTGCCCTCAAAATAGGCACCGAAACACTTCTCACAGAGCTTGCCACATCTACTCCAGAAATGAAGGAACGAATCGCAGAGTATATTGGCCAACGCACAACTTTCCAAGAGGAGCGGAAATTCAACGTCACCAAACGCCTCACATGCGTTCTAGCAGCTGAAAGAAATTCAGACGCCATACTCGCAATCATCAATGCAATAAACAAAATTTCGCTCCGCGCGTTTAGCGAAGAAAGCTAAAGTCAACTGAGTGCGCCTCCTGCAAACCCCACGCCAATGTCAATGTTTAAATACCCCAACTTCCTCATCTATGTGTATCAGCGCTTCAAGTCTAACAAGGTGGTAAAATCATGAGTACTCAAAAACAAAATCCTGTGCCAGGTCAGCCTCAAAATAACAATCAAAACAAAAAAACTCCAGTGGAAAAAAGCGCAGAGAGCCAAGAGCGAAAATTAGCTCTTGACAAATCCAAGCCAGAAACAGAAGCTATCCTTCTCAACCCTAAAGACGCAGAAGCATACCGCAACCGCGGCATCACGTACGACAACAAAGGCGACCATGACCAAGCAATCTCTAATTACACGGAAGCCATTCGCCTAAACCCAAACGACACACACACTTTCAACTGCCGCGGCATCGCCTACTACCTCAAAGGCGACTATGACCAAGCAATATTCGACTTCACAAAAGCCATAGACCTCGACCCCGAACATGCAGACGCATTCAACAACCGCGGTAATGCCTACTATAACAAAGGCGACTACGTTCAAGCAATCTCTAATTACACAGAAGCAATCCGCCTCAACCCCGAACATGCAGAAGCATATTACAGCCGCGGCACTAGCTACTATAACCAAGACAATTATTCTCAAGCAATTCCCGACCTCACCGAAGCAATCCGCCTCGGCTCGAACCTTGCAAACGCATACCGCACCCGCGGCATCAGCATAATTTACTCCCTACAACGCAACTACTCTCAATCAATTCCCGACCTCACCGAAGCAATCCGCCTCGGCTCGAACCTTGCAAACGCATACCGCAACTGCGAAATCGCCCACAACGCTAAGGACGAATATGCTCAAGCAATATCCGACCTCACTGAAGCAATTCGCCTCAACCCTCCCCAAGATGCAGAAGTTTACGGCACAAGAGGAGCCGCCTACGTCCTAAACGGCAACTATAATCAAGCAATCTCCAACCTCACCGAAGCCATCCGCCTCAACCCCGAATATGCAGAAGCATTCAACAACCGCGGCAACGCCCACGCCGCTAAGGGCGATTACGCTCAAGCAATCTCCGACCTCACTGAAGCCATCCGCCTCAACCCTTCTTTTGCAGAAGCATATTACAGCCGCGGCAATGTCTACCATTTCAAAGGCGACTACGACAAGGCAATCTCCGACTACTCCGAAGCAATCTACCTCAACCCTAAAAACGCGAAAATGTACTACCTCCGCGGAGTTACCTACTCCCTAAAAGGCGACTACGACCAAGCAATCTCCGACTGCAACGAAGCAATCCGCCTCAACTTCAAAGATGCAGAAGTTTACACGAGAAGAGGATCGGTCTACTTCAAAAAAGGCGACTACGACAAGGCAATCTCCGACTACTCCGAAGCAATCTACCTCAACCCTAAAAACGCAGAAGCGTACTACTTCCGCGGAGCTGCCTACTTAAAAAAAGGCGACTGTGACCAAGCAATTTCTAACTATGACAAATCAATCCACATAAATCCGATTGATGCAAGCGTATTCTACGACCGCGGCCTAGCCTACCATCACAAAGGCGATTACGCTCAAGCAATCTCTGATTCCAGCGAAGCAATTCGCCTAAACCCTAAAGATGTAGATGCATACGGGATGCGCAGTTTCTGCTATAAAACTCTCGGAAAGAAAAAGCTGGCAGAAGAAGACACGAAAATGTACGAGAAGCTGATGCGCGAGGAATAGGCGCGCGCTTCCAGTTTTCTTACATGTTTTTATACTCTTCCAGCGTAAGCAATTCATGCCTCTTGCAGAAAAGCACAAAACTGAAGAAAAAGAGTTTTCTCCAATTTCTTCTATCAAAATCTATCTTGCTTCCCTAAGGCCTCAACTGCTGAAAACAGAAGGCGCAACACGCATTCAGATTGAGCTCGAAGACGAGCCGAAAGAAGCAGTAAAATACGCCAAGAAATACAACAACCTAATTCAAAGCATTGCTTCAATTCTCAAAGACGAATTCAAGGGCAAAGCAATGACTGAAGAGCAGTTCATCTGCACAGTTTGGGGAATTATGAAATCAAACCTGAAAATAGAATACGGAGCAAACAGCTTCGGCTTTCTCTACGAATCTCTCGATACAAAGAAGTTTGACTGCGACAACTCCGCTTTCCTCGTCTACGACGTTGCTAAACTATTAAGCATTCCAGGCGTAAACCTAATTTCTGTACCCTCGCAACCGCTGCCCGAAGAGCACATCTACATGGACAGCGGGCACGCTCTGCTAAAAACTGCCAATTTCTTCTTTGAAACAACGAGCGGAAAATATTTCCCAATAAGCAAACTTCCTTCTGCTTACCCTCTCCGCCAAATTCTAAGCGAAGCGGAGAACCAAAGCCTTACTTACGCCACATGCGGGTATGCCTACTTTCGGCAAGGCGAGTTGGACAGAACGCTCTCAAGCTACGATAAAGCGCTCTCTCTTGCTCCAAACTCCACATCTATCTTCATACAGCGCAGTCTTGCTTACACGGAAAAAGGAGAGTATGACAACGCAATCTCCGACTCCAACAAAGCCTTAAAACTCAACCCCAAAAGCGCAGAAGCATACGGCAACCTGGGAACCGCCTACTTCAAAAAAGACGAGTTGGCTAAAGCAATTCGCTACTTAGACAAGTCTCTCAGCATAAACCGAAGCGCAAACGCGCTTTACAACCGCGGCCTCATCTACTTCAAAAAAGAGGACTACGAAAAGGCAATTTCAGACTTCAGCGAAATCATCCGCCTAGACTCCAAAAGCAAGGACGCCTATTTGATGCGCAGTTTCTGCTATGAAGCTCTCGGAAAGAACGAGCTGGCAAAGCAGAACCACGAGGCAATCGACAAGCTGATGTTCAAGGAGTAGGCGCGCCTTGCAAGGATTTAAATCTTTACGTTCTAATTCTATTCGTGATATTATGGCCTATTTCGACAGAGCACGTTTATTGGAGCGCGCGAAGCGCGGAGTTAAGGAAGCGTATACCGAGCGCGATCAATTACTCAATCAAGTAGTAAATTCGCTGAACGAGTTAAATCGAATTTCAAACCTTCTTTCCGAGCGCCTGCGCGAGTGGTATGGAGTCTACTTTCCAGAGTTAAAAATTGCCGACGCAGAGAAATACGCGACGTTAGTAGCGATCATCGAAGACAAGAAAGAGCTGAGCGCGGCGATTCTCGAAGAGTCGGTTGGCAAGGAAAAAGCAGAAGCGCTTGAAAAGCTTGCAAAGAGAAGCATGGGAACAGAGCTGAATGCTGACGACCTGAAGCAGATCCGCACGTTTGCAGAGCGAATTCTTTCCCTTTACGCCCAGCGCGTTGAGCTGGAAAACTATCAGGCAAAGCTCGCAAAAGAGCTTGCCCCTAACATTTCTCATCTCGTAGAACCAGCGCTTGCCGCCCGCTTAGTAACCGTTGCGGGCTCGCTGAAGAGGCTTGCCCAACTGCCTGCGAGCACAGTTCAAGTTTTGGGTGCAGAGAAGGCGCTCTTCAAACATCTCAGACAGAACAGCAAGCCCCCGAAGCACGGAGTCATCTTCCAGCATCCCTACATAAGCAATGCGCCCAAGAAGCAGCGCGGAAAAATTGCGCGCGCCCTTGCAACAAACATCTCCATAGCTGCAAAAGCAGACTACTACTCTAAGAATTTTATCGCGCCAAAGCTGAAGGAAAGGTTTGAAAAGCGAGTCGCCGCGATAAGAAGGAGCTCGCCGGCGTAAACAAGCAGGTGATTTAATGAAAATTCTTGCAATTGCGGACATACACGCAGAAGAATTTGTTATTGACCGCCTTCGAATTCTCCTAAGCAAGAACAACTACGACGCCGTATTCATCGTGGGCGATTTAAGCCAGAAAGGGCCCATCTCTTTTGTTGAAGAACTACTCGCGCAGATGCCTCCAGTTTATGCAGTTCACGGAAACATGGATTCAAAGGAAGTAGAAGACTTTCTTAACAAGAAAGGCGTCAACATCCATGGAAAGAAGGTGAAGCTCGCAGGAGCCGACTCAAGCGTAAGCGTCGCCGGTTTAGGAGGAAGCAACCCCACTCCTTTTACTACTCCAATAGAGTACTCCGAGCAGGAAATAGAGCGCACGCTCGCAAACCTCAAACTTGATTCAAAGACGATTCTGCTTGCGCACCCTCCTCCCTACGGTGTTTTCGACGTAGTAGCAGACGACATTCACGTTGGCTCGCAGTCTCTTTTCAATGCAATTCAGAAGAGCCAGCCTATGCTTGTTTTGTGTGCGCACATCCACGAGCACGAAGGAACAGGAAAAATAGGCAAAACTCCAATAGTAAAGCTAGCGCCCGCCTCAAATGGGCGTGCAGCTGAAATAAAAATAGAAAAAGACAAAGCGCTCGTCAATTTCATTGACCTTTAATTTTAAGCGCTTCTGAAATTCTCTTCAACTTCAGTTTTTCCAATTTCAACTCTCTTTATTGGCGCGAGCTTTTTAATTCGGTTGTAGATTCGCGCTGAGAATTTTTTGAAAATGATTTCCTGCTCGAGCTGGTCAAATTCCATGGTCTGCGCTCGTTCTGCAATTTCTTCCCGCGCCTCCTTCCTTATTGCACGCCTTACTTCTTCGCTTACTTTCTTTCCAGTGAAAATGCTTGCTTTTACGCGCAGCTTAACTTCGTCCTTGGTTATTGCATCGACAACTTCAAGAATAGTATTTCTCCTTCTTCGTACAAGCGTCTGCAAATAGCTTCTTGAGAGTGCATGCCCAATCAGCTTCGTGAACGCGCTCTTTCCCTTCACTTCTGTTATCCTAAAAATCAGCGAGGTATACGACTGGCTCAAATCTCCAGTAAGCTCGCTCAAATTCACCGAAAGAATTCGGTTCAGCAAAGTAGAATCTTCGCTTGCAAGCATGTGCGCAATCTCCTTGTTCTCAAGCATCGCTGGTGCGTAAATCGTGTACCATTCTTTTCCTTTCCACCTGTCTACTGATCTTGCTTTTGCCAACATATCACCTAGTATACCTACTTCACGAGCAGTTCAGCTGTCTCTGGGTCGTACTTCCAGTTTTCCGGAAGCTTCTTCGACGCTGTGTAATACCTTACGAGCCTTTTTATCTTGGATTCAACATGAATAAGCTTCGTCTTATTGTGGCAGTCCTGCTTATTCTTCCCCGCATGTTTTCTCATATTCACAGCTTTCTTAATAAGTGTGAGCAAATCATCAGGGTATTCTATCTTAATTCCGCTGTCTGTCATTATTTTCGTAATTGATTTTCCAGTAATTATTTCTACGCTCGGGATTCCATAGGCATCCCTGAGCTTCAAGCCAATCAGCGCAGCATTGGTTCCTTCTTTTGCGAACTTTAACACAAGCTCCTCAACCTCGGGAGCAGAGTACTCTACCCATTCTGGAACCATCTTCGTAGTCGGCTTTCTTGAGCCGCTTTTTCCATGTTTCTTTGAGTGCAGTTTTGCCATAATCATTCCTCTTAATTTTTGTTTCTTCTTTTCAGCCATTCACCAAGTTCTGCAACCGCTTTCGTGCGATGCGAACATTTCTTCAATTCAACTTCCTCTGCGAACGTTTTCTTTTCTCCATCCGGAATAAACACTGGGTCAAACCCAAATCCGCCTTTTCCGCGCTCTTCGCATGCAATACTTCCTTTGCATTTGCCAACGAAGAGTTTTACTCCATTCTCGTCGGAATACGCAACTGCCGAAACAAATTCAGCGTGTCTATTTTTTTCTCCGCGCATGAGTTCAAGTACTCCTGCGATTCCAAGTTTCTTGAAAACCCATGCTGAGTAGGTTCCTGGAAATCCATTCAGCGCTTCAATGAACAGCCCTGCGTCTTCGACGAAAAGCGGTTTTCTGAGCTTTTCGTATAATTCCTTAGCAGAATTAAGGGCAATCTCCTCGCAGTTCTCGGCCCTAATCTCGGGGTACGAGGTGTTGCGGTGCTCTATACTTACCCCGCACAATTTTAAAACCCTTTCGGCTTCCTGGAACTTGTGTTTATTGCCTGTTACGAAGAGAACCGAACCCATAAACCTCAACCCACTGCCTTAATCACGCTTGCACCCACCGGAACCTTCAGCGAGTCAGCCACGGGCTTGCATTTCACGTTCAGCACGTAAATAATCTGCGCTGGATCAAGCTCACTCAGCGAAACATACGCCGCCATTCCCTTTGCAATATACAATCCTTCTTCCGGAACATCATATCCAAACGCAGGATACTGCACAACTTCGCGTGCAAGAACCTGCATTTTTGCTTTTTTCAAATCCTCAAATGTTGCATCGTTGAGCACCGGCTTCTCGCGCACAACTATGCGCACGTCCTTCTCCTTCAGAAGTTCAAGAAGCAATTTATCAAAATAAATTTCCCCTGCATTGTCTAGAACATAAACAATTCTCTTCGCTTCCGCAATCATCTTCGCGGCTTTTTCGCTCTCATCAATATCCAATTTTCCCTCAAGAATTTTCTTCACGCGCGCTCGCATCTCCTCTTCGCTCAAATGCGCAAAATCCAGAGCGTTTCCAGCAAGCGCCATTCTAAGCGCTTCCTCAACATTCTTGGGCTTAAGTTTTCCAGCAAGCTCGCGCGCAAACGCATTAACCTGCTCCTTCTTCTCCTTGTATTGATCGGGATTTCCAACACTCTTCTTCACGAGCTTATCAAGTCCAGTTCCCATGCTTGCGCACTCGCCCGCGAGCGAAAAATTCTTTGAAAGGTAGAAGCAGACTTCGCGCGCAGATTTCTCCTGAACAGCTTCGCTAACATTTGCCACTTTCGCGGCTTCAATATACACGCGCAGAAGGCAGACTGCGCATTCGGGCTTCATTCTCACAAAAATCTCCTCTTTTAACCTTCAATTCTCTTGAATTTGAATCTCCTCAAGCTCCATTCCCTTGACTTCGATTTTCTCTTTTCCTTCGCTTAGCTTAATTTCCTTTGCTTTAAGCACCGATTTCAACTCCTCAAGAACAAGCTTTAATCTTCCCGCGTCTTCCTTTGGCGCGCAGACTTCAATCACCGCAATTCCGAACTTCTTGCTCTTTCCGCTTTCGCCCATCTCCTTCTTTTTCTTTTCCGTTTCCTCTTTCTTAACTTTGCGCGCTTCTCCAAGCGCGGAGTTCAGCGCAAGAGCAACTTTTTCGCTTTCTTCGTCAATCGCTCCTTTCTCGGCTTTTGGCCAAGCAGAAATGTGAATGCTTCCAGCTCCTTCTGTTTTTGCAAACAGCTCCTGATAAATCTCCTCACTCACAAACGGAGCAATTGGCGCGAGCAGTTTAAGCGAGTCGCGCAGAACCGAGTAAAGAACATACTGCGCCGCGAGCTTGCTCTCTTCTCCATGCGCTTCAACTTGGTAAACGCGATGCTTAATTGCTTCCAAGTAGTAATCGCAGAACTCGTGCCAGAAGAACTCGTGAATCGCGCTTATCGCCCCGTGGAACTCAAACCCTTCGTAATTTTCAGTAACTGAAGAAGTAATTTTGCTCATTCTGCTCAAAATCCATTTATCCGTAGCGCGAAGCTTCAGCTTTCCTTTTTTCTTCGCCTCTAATGCTTTCTTCAGCTCAAACCCATCCAAACTTACTTCAACAAGCTTGCTCGCATTCCAAAGCTTCTTCACAAAGCTCTGCGCGAACTGAATATCCTTATAGCTAAACGGCCTATCTTTTGCAAGCGCTCCGCTTAAAGCGGCCCACTGCCTAATTGCATCTGCTGAATACTCAATAAGCAGTTTATCAGGAGGAATAATATTCCCCAGACTCTTGCTCATTTTCTTTCCGTCAGGGGCAAGAACATTTCCATTCATGAGCAGCTCCTTGAAAGGAGCTTTGCCAGTAAGCTTCAAACACCTAAATATAGTATAGAACGCCCATGTTCTGATAATTTCAGTTCCCTGCGGGCGGAGCGAAGCGGGGTAAACTCGCGCAAGCAGTTTTTCATTATCTGGCCAGCCGCCGATTACGAGCGGGCTTATTGAGCTGTCAACCCAGCAGTCGCAGGTATTTTTCTCGGGAGTCAGCTTTCCTCCGCATGAGCATATCTTCTCCTTCATTTCAGGAGGATTCACTGGAAGCTCTTCATACTTGGCAGAAACCGTTTTCCCGCACTTTTCGCAGTACCAGAAAGGAATAGGAGTTCCGAAAACTCTCTGCCTCGAAATTACCCAGTCCCACTCTATGAAGTTCGTCCAGTCAATCAAATACTGAATCGTGAACTCAGGAACCCACTTCATGCTTTTCGCTGCGTCAATTATTTCCTTTTCAAATCCTTTGAGCTTTATGAACCACTGCATTGAAAGTATGAACTCAATAGGCTTCTTGCACCTGTCATGAACCTTCACAACCTGCTCAAGCTTCTCCTTCTTAACGACTTTTCCTTCTGCTTCAAGCTTCTCCATGATTTTCGCGCGCCCTTCGCTCGCACTTAAACCGCTAAACTCGCCTGCATTAAGCAGCTTCCCGCGCTCATTCATTGCTTTTATGATTGGAAGCTTGTGCTTGTACGCCCAAACAACATCAGTTTTATCTCCAAACGTGCACACCATTACAATTCCAGTTCCAAATACCATGTCAACGCTGTCGTCTGCAATTACATTTACTTTCGCTCCTAGCGGAGTAATCACTTCCTTTCCAACATACTTCGTATATCGCTCGTCTTTTGGATGAACAAAAACAGCAACGCATGCATGCAGCAGCTCCGGCCTAGTCGTCGCAATTATCAGCTCCTCGCTTCCGCACACAAACTTTATGTAGTTAAGAACAGTGCTTCTGCTCAAGTCTTCTGTTTCTGCTTTTGCAATTGCAGAGCCGCATGAAGTGCACCAGAAAACAGGATGCTCGCTTCTGTAAACCATCGCCTTCTCATACATTTTGAGCAGAGAATATTGAACGCGCTTGTGATAATCATCGCTCATCGTCCTATACTCAAAGCGCCAATCAGGAGAATAACCAAGAGCAATCATCTGCCCCTTCATTCTCTTAATATACTCTCCAGTCCACTCAACGCAGTGCGCCCTGAATTTCTCAGCCGGCAAGTTTCTTCCGAACTTTGCCTCCACTTTCACTTCAGTAGGAAACCCCTGGCAATCCCAGCCCTGGGGATAATAAACGTTAAAATCATTCATTCTCTTATAGCGCGCCACGAAGTCAAAATAAGCATAGCTGAGCACATGGCCCATGTGCAAATCTCCCGAGGTAAAAGGAGGCGGAGTATCGAGCGAGTAGATTTTTCTCTTCGCATCATTTTCCGCGAACTTGTAAACTTCGTTCTCTTCCCATTTCTTCTGCCACTTTCCTTCCATCTTCGGTGCTTCGTAGTCTCCAATCATGTTAATCACATTAGTTAAATTCGTTAATATTCGCTCAACTTTTTTTCTTTCTTCTTCGTCTTCCCTTTCTCTTCCGCAACTTCCTCGCCAATCTTCATTCCATCTCGCGCAGCTATTGTCTCAACGCCGGTTTTCTCGCGAACGAATTCTGCTTCGACTTCAGCCGGCTTCTTAATGAACTCCATTCCAAGATGCGAAAGAATCGCCAACTTGGGCTTCGCTTCCTTTATTATTTCAATCGAGTCCTTAGTGCTCAAATGATCAGGAATCCCGTCATCTAAAGGCTTTAGGTTGTTAACTATTAAATAGTCAACTCCCGCGAACTGCTTCCCAAATCCTTTTTCATACTCCGTGTCGCTCGTGTACCCGAGCTTCTTTCCATCCATCTTCAAAACAAAGCCAAACCCGCTCTTGTCGTCGTGGTTTACTTTCGTCAACTCAAGCTCAGCATTTTCCCCAAGCTTAATTTTGTCTCCAGATTTACCAACCACGCACTTCTCAACCTTTCCCTGGTGATAGCGCGAGATGCTTCTGTCAAAATTCTCGCTTCCCTCCAAAACATTTGCGCTCGCAACCACAATCCCCTGCTTCTTCATCGTATAATGAGTCATTCCTTCAAGCATAAGCTCGGCGTCGTTCATGTGGTCTATGTGTGCGTGCGTGACAACGAGAACATTGATTTTCTCAACGTCAACTCCGCTCTTTATACACCCGAGCAAAGCTCCCGGTCCCGGGTCAACATACACATTCACGCTTCCCTTAATTAGAAACCCGCCAGTTCCTCGGAACTGTTTTATGAGGTTGACTCTGCCCCCTCCAGTTCCTATGAAAATAATTTGCATTAAAACACCGCGCGCATCCTCTACTGAAGTACGCGCACTTCGCAGGAGCGGTAGCCCGACTCAAAAGCCCTTCTTCGTATATCCATAATAAGCTGGCTCATGAGTGTATATTCAGGGTAAGGCGGCGTAATCTTCACGAGCAGAATCGTTCCGTCTGTTTTCACATCTTTGACGAATCCCGCGTCTATCAGGTTTAAGCCGGTTTCCGGGTCAAAAACTTTTCTTAGCACGTCCTTTGGATCAGGTCCTCGAGCTTTCGGCTCTCTTGGAGCTTTTGGAGCCTTCTGCGCCTTCGGCTTCTTTTGCATTTTTGACTTCTTTGAAACATTTGATTTTTTCTGTGCTTTAGGCATATTCTCACTCGTTATGAATCAATTTTGCACTTAGTTAAACGCACATCATCTTTAAAAACTTTTTTTAGCTTTTCAGCCCAAAACCCTCATGGTTTAAATACCAGAAGCGAGCTAATTCTAGCGTGAGGTGAAAGAAATGGCAGACAGCGCAAATACTTCTCAAATACAACTCGACCCAATAGTGCTTATAATTCAAGATATACTTAGTGGAAACATTTCCCAAGCTGAACTCCACGCGCTTCCTTCAAACTTCGGCGCCGAGCAACTGCGTGCGATTCTGAAGGGAATTTCGCTCTCAGCAGTTGCAGAGGTTCTCAAGTCAGCGCTTCCAACTAAGAAATATGATGCGGACTCTGGCGGGTTCGATATTCAATCTACTAAGTTCAACAAACTAATCGATGCGGTTTTCAACTCCGACTCTTCAAAGAACGACGACTACGTAGTATGGAAGATAATTACTGCAGCAAAGCACAACTCGCTTGCTTCATCCCTTTGGGATTCTACCTCTTCAACGCAAAAAACAAACATTCAATCAGCAATAATAAAAATAAGCTATTTCAAGAAGTACGAGGCAATTGGGCTGTACACCAAGCTCGGCTTAATCGCAACAGCAAAACTTTTGAAGGAATCAACTATTGCGTACGAGAAGCCTTTAAGCGACGGAGAGCTCCAAAGAATAACGCGCATTCAGCCTCCAAATAATGTTCTTCCAAACGGAGTTCAAAACAAAAAACCGCTCAAGCAGTAAGCGAACTTAAATATTTTTGTTTAGCAAAAACAAACTCAAATTAAAACGCGGGGTGGAAAAATGGCAAAATTATCAAGCAAACGAATCCAGGTAACTCCATACTACTCAATTTCTGAAAAACTCATAAACGATTTGGACAATGAAATAAGCCAAGCAAATAATTCAAATGAACTGCGTGCCGTACTCTCGCACTACTGCGAAGATACGCTTGCCGTTCTCTTCAAGCACACTAATTTCCTTTTCAGAAACACAAATGTTGACGGCAGATGCGCAGAACTTCTCCTTTTTCTTCCAAAAGAAAGGCGCGGCTTGGTTCTTCAAAAACTTTCAGAAAAACAGATCGAGCGCATTCTCGGAGACGCAACAAAAGCAGAGCAGCGCGAGTGCATAATACAAGCGCTACCTCAAGACCGCATAAACGCCCTAAATGAAATGCGCGCACTCAGCCTAGGAGACTCAAAACTAAGTTCTTCGCAGAAGTCCTTCCAGCAGGTACGCCAAGTCTTAGAGGCAGGCCCGCTTAACGGTGCAAAGAAGAAAGTTCCCGTATAAGCGCCCATACTTCAGGAAAACACGCCGTTAACGGCTTCCAAATCCTTAAATACCCCTTCCTGCACTAATATTCTACTACTTCTAAAGGGTTGCAGTTATGGGATTAGCACTTCAGTCGATAAAAGGAAAGCCTCCAGACGGGAATTCAAATTCTAAGAAAGAAGACCGAATTCTTCCACCTGCTTCTCTAAAGCGCTTTCTAAAAACAGATGAGCTTCCAAAACCTCCCAATGTCTTTCTTGACGACGACTCCTTATTTCCAAAGGATTTCTCCATAAAACTGCCTTTACCGAAAAAAGACCGCAAAGAGCTCATTGCATCTCTCATTCGCACAATACGCAAGTGGGACGAGAAATCAGCAAAAGATGCTTCCGAAGAGCTCATTTCAATGAATGCAGTTGAAGCAGGAGATGCTCTCTTCAAAATCGCCACACTCTCCAAGCATCCGCCTTTCCGCAATGCCCTCGCAACCCAAACTCTCATTCACCTGAAAGAAAAGAATCCGAAGATGAAGCTGACCTGCCTTTTGAATTATTGCAGAACTCAATTACGCCGTAAGCAAACATCAATACTCCGCAATCTTGAAAAAAGCAATAACACTAACACAATCCAGCTCCTTCCTTATTTTGATCCAGACGGAGCGATTGAATTTCTCGAAAATTTGTCTCTCAATAAGGCTGCAGAAAGCTACGTAATTTTAGTGCTTGTAAAAAACGAACCAACAAAAATACTTGAATTTTGTACTCGGATTATCGGCCCTAAAAACTCTGCGTCTTCGAACAATTACCTACATCAATGCCAGCTTCGTGCAACTGCGGTACGCTGCCTGCGCGAGCTCAATACAGTCGAATATGCTCCGCTGATTGCAGACTTTATTCCGCTCACCCGATTTCTTCCAACGCTGAAAGAAGAACAAGCTCTGCGCAAGGAAGTGTTAATTACACTCATTCAGTTCAAACTTCCAGAATACATCCCGCTCATAGCTCCGGTTCTAAACGAATTTGTACTCCCAAAGGGCGCTAAAGAGGTGTGTGAACACGCACGCGAGTTTCTCGCCAACTTCGAGATTTCCGTTCTTCTGAGCTATCTTCCCAGCTGCGATTCAGAAGGCCGCGGAGCTCTCGCTCAATACATAGCCTCCATGGCAACTGCAGTAGATGAAGCAAACCTCAAAATAACCAAAGTACTTATGGCGCAATTGGTAAGAGAGCGGGATCCAGAAGCAGCAGAAGCAATTCAGAACTCAATCGCCCATCTATCGAAAAAAAGCGTGGAAACATGACAACCTCAACTTTAACACGCCCAACTCAGCAAACATTCAAAGCCAGCCTAACTTTCACCATGCGCAACCTACCTTCAAAAAGAGAAAGAACCGAAAAAGAAAATACTTTTCCAAAACTCTTTCCGCTTGCAGAGCCAAAAATCAACACTCCTGAGAGACAAGAAAAACTAAAGCAAATTCTCAGCAAACTGCGCAACTGCTCCTGGGGAGAAGCAGAAAAAGCATGCAACGAACTTACGAAAATAGGCACTCCGCAGGCAGTTGACGAACTGGTTCGGCTTCTCTCGCACGACTCTGCATCCACTCAGCAGAAAGCTCTTGAAGAGCTCATGGTAGTTAGGCCAACCGACTGCATCACATTCCTCCAGAGCAACTTAAACAAAGCCAAAAAGCCCAAACTGCGAACAGGAATTATCCTCGCCTTGGCAAAACTAACAGATGAAGTTCTGCCCCGCCTCCTTGAAATGAGCGAATCTTCATCAACAGATGTGCAGCTCTCAGCAATAGAAGGTTTAGCCAACTTCAAAAATGACAGAGTAATCCACGTTCTGTTCAACAAACTCGTAAACTCCGACTCAGCCGTACAAGATGCTGCGGCAATTGTTCTTGCTTCAATGAAGCCGATAAAGGAGATTCCTTCGCTTCTTAATCATCTGGATAACAAGAACAACTACATCCAGCATCTGGCGCTCAAAGTGCTTGGCGGTTTTGAATGCTCCGTGCTTCTTGAACTCCTTTCTGCTCCAAAGCCGCATAGGCACCGCGCTAAGCTCGTAAAACTGATTGGACAAAATGCAACCCAGCGAGACGAAGAAGAGCACCATCTCACACAGCTTTTCTTCTCAAGACTCAAGCAAGAAAAAAACGAAGAGCTAGGAATGCCCTGCTTGAATCAATAAACACGCTTTCAAAACGGCTGGTGGAAGAATGACGACCTCAACACTAACGCGCCCATTGCAGGCTCTCAAAACTCCGTTTCTTCTAGCTTTCACTGCAAAAAATCGAAGCGAATTCGAAAAAGAGTTCGAAAAAAAGTCTTTGTTTGGCAGTGACGAAAAAATGCAAAGAATGCGCAAAGCAGAGATAGTTCACTGGATATCGATTCTTCAGGAGCCTCACTCCTATGCGCACAACATTCAAGACGCATGCACCCATCTACAAAATTTTCACGCAGTTGAAGCAATTCCCGATTTGCTTAACCTGCTTTTCAGAGACAACATAAACTGGATTTTGCGCAAAGACGCAATCTGGGCTCTCAAATCTTTAACCTGCAATTTTGCGCTAGTTGCTGAGAGGCTCCCCGATATGAAAGACGCTCGCATGCGCGCAGAGCTTGCAGAATTTTTAGGCAACGCGGGCGATCTTCCCAACCAGCCGCAAATTCTGCGCGCCATCCTGAAGCATCTTCAAACTGAAAGGAATGAAGCAGTAATACGCGAGCTTCTTAGTACAATAGAAAAACTCTCAGAAAAACTGGTGAATGAATGAACTACAAAGCAATTCAAGAAACGAGAAATGAAGCGCTTAGAGTCACAACTCCTGAAAATATGGCAAAAATGGACGCCAAGAATAAATTTCTGCGCAATCTTCCTTTAGTAGAATCCACACTAACTTCTCCAGCGAGAGCGCAAGAAATCAGAAGATTGCTTACAGTTGCCCTCAATATAGACGATTATGAAGACAGCAGAGGCTTCCGTGCTTTTGACAAGCTTGCAAAAATGAAGGCAAAGGAAGCCATTCCAATTCTTGTCGAGTACCTTTCAGCTAATTCCTGGCTAGTGCGCGAGAACTCTGCAGAAACTCTCGGCAAGCTCAAAGCAACCCATCTCATTCCAGCGCTCCACAAAAAACTAAAAGAAAAACTAGAGAGCAAAGCAGAGTGGAGCGAATTACAAGGCTTGGTTTTTGCGCTTGGAGAGCTCAAAGCAAAGGAAGCGCTTCCGGAAATTTGGCAATGTTTAAAAAACGGCAACTCCTGGCTCAAGCGCGCCGCAGTCAAAGCAGTTGGGAAAATGCACGAAGCTAGTTTAACTCCCTTCCTAATGCTTTTTGTTCTTGACAACGATGAGGATTCAGATCTTCGCGAAGAATCAAAGGAAGTTCTCAAGCAGTTCAGCTTAAAGGAATTCCTAGCTGAATTCGATTCAGCTCCTGCCCCCATATTCCGTCAACTCATTGCTGTTTTTCTCAATGATTTCCAATCAACATTTGTGAAGAAGAGCAAGCAGGCAGAGCTTTGCAGTTTCTTCCATGGGCGCCTAAAAATCGAGAGGGACCC
>JBDROI010000102.1:0-4756 GCA_043810245.1 Microcaldota archaeon | reverse complement strand
TACTCTTCACCCCCCTAGTAGTTGAGCATTCTGGCCTATTTAATGCTTTGGATTTCTCAAAGTTTCGAGGAAGAACTGCTTCGACTTTCTGCTCCCTTCTTTTCCTCGTTAAGCGCTGGTATTTAAGGTTTTTCTTCGCCTTCGCGCGGCTTTCTCTTCAGCGCCCTCCAAACTAGGAACGCCCCAACTGCGAACAGCGCGAGAAGGAAGAGAAGCGAGAAGCAGATAACTCCTCCCTTCGCAAGCTCCCCCAACGATATCCCAAACAAGTTCGGCTCAATCTTTTTTGGCTTCCACTTTTCAGGAGTCCAGTTCCTTTGAACTGGGTCGTCTAAGTAAGTGTGGTCATCCGCGCAGTCTGCGTCGCCCATGTAGCCGCAGTCAGGATCGCAGACTCCGTCGTCATCAAGCCCGCTGCAGAAATTATCCCTGTCATTTGCGAAACAGTCGGGCGAGCATGAAAGCATGTTCTCATGTTCATCGCAGATTCCGTTGGGGGTGCAGAGCGCCGCCTGAAGATCCGGCTCTTCATAGAGCAGGTAGTCCCCATGAATCACGCGCAACGAGCGAGCGCGCTCGTCAAACGAAATTGCAAGCGTGCCATCTGTTTCATCCAGCAATCGGGAGCATTCTGGTGAGCAATGGAAGATGAACTGCACGCTGAAGTTCTCCTGCTCAATAATCTCTCCATTTTTGTCTAAAAGCTGAACTGCATACTCTGGAGACGGATATGGAAAGAGCTGCCGCTGGTAATCACCTGGCCCTATTGCAAGGAACATGTTTTTCGTAGTGAAACTGTCGTCTTTTTCGATGTTATAATCTACAATTACAAAAAATCCTGCCTGTGCGAATGCGCAGAATGAAAGAAGCAGAAAAAATGTAAGAAGTCTGCTCGCTAAGCGCATCTTGCTGAAGGGTATGTTCGGTTTGCTCATCATGGGCACCTCAAAACAGTTTTCAAATAGTCGAGACTGGGTTCATCATGATAGCGCGGGCCTTCTGCATTAGCGTAGCTCATTATTGAACGCCCGCCTTTTTCATTTAGATTTCCTTCGCAACAGGTATAACATTTGGGATATGGCGAAATGCATATTCTGGTTGTGTTGTTGCTTTCGTCGGCTAAACCACTAGGAATGACAAGACCAAACATACATGCTCCTCCGTTTTCTGCAGCGGCACTTTCATTGCGCCTACAGCAGTTTCCATTTGGATCGCAACCATATTCTACTCTTAGCGGGTTAGGCCATGCATCATATCCACAAAGCTCTGCAGTGCAATTGCAGTATTCATCATGCAAACCGAATTCGTGCCCCAATTCATGTGCAGTGAGCACTTCATAGCCTTTTTCAAAGAAAACTGTACCCGTGTGCGTGGAATAACCAACCGTAGGATACGTAAAGATGCTCTGTTCACCTACTCCAACTGCATAATCAAAAGCAAGCGGATTTAAGAATGTCCAGCCTTTAATTCCAACCGCATCGTTGGCGCATGTTTTTATCCTGTAAATATCTTTTTTGCTTCCTTCTGGATCTATTGGAAAATTGCAGCTTCGGTTAAGCTTTGTTATTTTTATTCGATTTTTGCAGCCAGCAAGAGAAGGAAGAGTATCAATGAGGAACTGCGCCTGCTTATCCGCTTCTTCATTGAATGCTTGGTTTCCGGAGTACCAGTTTACAGGAACAAAAACAATATGAAGGACCGAGGGAGAACATTTTTTATTTACGCATACATTATTGCCAAAGCAGTCCGAATCAGAAGAGCATGGACTCAACATTTTCGTAGCGAGCCCTTCAAAGAAGCTGAGATTGCGCAGTTTGTGGTACTCATAATCTTCTTCAATATCTGCGGCGGCTTCTACAAATGCCTCTCGGAGTGCATCCGGAGTTGGAGCTTCGTAATACCTTCCTCCAGTTACGTTTGCAATGCACTTAAGTTCGTCTTTTGCGCTTTCATTGTCCCCAAGCATGTATGCAATGGTGTAAGTAGGAACTTTCTTGCCAATTCCCCACGAGGAGTATACGCGTGCAGTCTCGCAGGGGTTGCCACCGCAGGTTTCTTCTCCATCTGTGAAAAGGAGGAGATATGCCGCATCGGTCTGCTTGTAATCCAGGTTCTGTTCGATGTAATCATAGGAGTACTGCAGGCTTTTTGCAATTAATGTGCCGCCAAACGGTTCAAGCTTCGATGCGCTGAATTTGACATCTCCTTTGTTTGAAGTAAAGCCAACGCGCAGATCTGGCCCCCTGCACCAGCCGTCTCCAAACGAAATAAGCGCAAAGTTAGTATTATCATCAAATGCGTCTATTGCTGCAAACGCGGCGCTCTTCGAATCGTTCATTTTTGTTTTGTTGCCCATGCTGCCCGAAGAATCCATAAGAAGCACCACGCCCATTCTCGCACCCCTATCTCTCTTTGCTTCGCAGATGTGCGTTTCATTACTGCACCGTCCAGTTTCGCAGTCGTAGTCGCTGCTGCAGAATCCTTCGTTTGCGATGCATTTGTAGTTCGAGCAGGCTTCCCAAAAACTGCAGTTAGTGTCGTTTCCGCAAGTTTTTTGAGTCGCCACGGGAGTAGCAGAGATTAAAGAAGCTAACAAAAACAAGCAAACGGCAATGGCTAAGAGAAGTTTTTTCAACCCCACACCGCAGGAGTTAAGGAGAGACGAGAATTTAAGGCTAGCGGTTTCGTTCGGGCTCTCCCGAAAAGAAGCATTGCTTTCGAGGTAGGCGCAGATGCTCCTCTCCGCGCCTCGGCGTCAATGTCACGCAAGCGCCATTATAATCCCAAACGGCTGATATATGGCTTTAGCAATGCATCCAAGAATAAACACGCAAAAAATGTAAGCTAGAACGTTGGTGGCTACTACTAGCGCAATCGTTTCTTTAAGCTCCAGCTCATCTTTGTTCAAATAATAAACGACTAAAAATTCAATCAACATTACCAGCGTTCCGAACACTGCGAGATAGGCTACATCTACAATGGAGATAAACTTCAACGCAAATCCGAATTCGCTTAATGTCCTTTCAAGAGCCGAAATAACCGGCACAACTACTGGTTTTTGCAGAAGCCACATAACCAAAAACGAAATCAAGTTTGCAAGCAGAACTGAAAGCAGAATTTCAACATTCCGTTTTCTGAAGAGCAGATAAACCCAAGCGAGCATAAGTTCCGTGCTGATGATGAGCGGAATAGCCAGCACCCAGAATAAGTAATACAAAAACGCATCCAAATCCGAAATAGACAAACGGCTTCGCGCCCACTCTGTCTCTGAACTCATCGCCCAGCAAAAAGCCAGTAGAAGCACCAGCATAAGTGCAATTACGGTTTTTTTCGCTCTCACCATTACCACCAACTGTAGTAAATCCATGACTCACGGCAGAATATCCCGCTTCTGAACATAAGGTGAAATGCAAGCCCTATAATGAGCACCCATAGTGCATACGACGTAAGCTTAGTCAATACGCTTAGGGTGAAGCTCTGCTTCAAACTTAACTTTTCCTTATTTTGAAGGAATACGACTAACGTTTGAAATACTATTGATGCAAGCATGATAAGCCCCAAAAGCACAACTATTATTACAATCTTTTCAGGAGTAGGATTCCATTCAAGAATGTGCGCATATTCGGGTTTTGGCAGTACCAATCCTGCAAGAAGGAAAGACGGAATTGTAAAGAAAGCCCAAAGCGTAGGGTTCTGATTATTCCATAGAAAAAAGAGGATTAAGAACGAAACTAGGTTTGCAAAAAGAACGCCAAGAAGCGCCTCCTTGCGCGCTTCGCAGTTCTTTAAAAAATACCACGCAACTACTAGCTCAGTTGCAATCATAAGAATGGGCAAAAAAGTTTCAAATGAAGAGTAAGTAATGTTGTCTGTTTCGCACCATTCCCACGGCGAATTATTCCAGTAGATGCTTGCGTTATCAGCCAACTGGTAAATTGCCATCTCAAACGGCAGAAGGAGAAGAGCGCTGAAAACGAGCAATGAAATGCTTTTTCCATTCATTGTAATCACCGATATTTAGAATTTCCCACGCGCCTTTTAATACGTTCCGATATTGTTCGGTGGGTTACGAACAAACGTGCGCATATAACAAAAAAAGCGAGAAACACGGCGGTTATTTCTTTATTTCCTGAAGCTTTGCGTCTAGAATCCACGCAATTGAGGTTACTTCAGTCCGGTCTTCGCCGCCTACTAATATGTATACGTTGTTTTTTCTAAAGCCTATGAAATACAATCCTTCGTCTTCCCGCAGCCACTGTTTGCCTGTATTGCCAAAAGAAACGTCAGACAGAGTAAAATTCCTATCTTCTGTGTTGAATTCGTAGAGAGTTTTAGCGCCTTGCTCGTCATTGAATAAGTACACCATAAGACTTACAAATCTATTTGCTGGCTTGTTGTCAATTTTTTCAAAAAGCACCTGGTTTAAGCCAAGTGACTTATAACTTTCTGTCTGTTCTTTTGACAAACCTATATCCGTTTCAAGATTTATGGTTTTGCTTGAGTTAATCGTCCAATGCTCCGGCAAGTCTGCCTGCGAAAGCAAGACATCCGAAGAGTTATATATTATGGTGGCTGGAATACTTGCAGAAAAAAGTGAAGCCAGCAGGAGTATGAGTGGCACTACAACGAATATGCTGAATGCAAAGTTTATCCTTTTCCCACTTATCTTATGCAGTCTCTGCAGTTTGCGAGCTAAAACGTAATAATACAAAATAGTTGCCAAAGCCAAAGCAAAAAGAACGGTAGCTGTGCTGCC
>JBDROI010000101.1:0-2643 GCA_043810245.1 Microcaldota archaeon | reverse complement strand
CTGTTTACAGAGACCATGCAATGTATTATTATCTTAATTCAAAGAACGAGAGCATTTCGGATTTGATTGGAGCTGTGAAGCTCGCGGTTTACGCGCGCGAGGTTGATGGTGCAGTTGGGGAGATGAAGCAGGTTTTGAGGGGCGAGCTGAAAGTTGAGGAGCTTGGAGCGCCGAGCTGGCTGGCTGGAAAGAATGAGTCAGTGAATGGGGCACTCAACGAAGCGTGGAGCTGTGATGAAAAAGTGCGCGCGCTTCTCATTGTTACTGCGCTTCTCTCGCTTGCGCTTCTAATTCTTATTGTGTATGCAGTGCGGAGAAGGCGTTAGAGCGCGCTCGACGAGAAAGCAAACGTTAAACATATACTGCAAAGTACTAGGTATTTATAGTGGGAAAGTCATAATGATTGTGTAACAAAGGTGAATGCAATGGTGAAACAAGGAAGGGGTGTCTTTCACAAAGAGGGATTTGCTTCATTCGCCTTGATTGCAAGGCGCGTCTAGTTTTACTTTTAGAAAAAGCAGGAGCAGAGCTAGCAAAAGAGAGGTGAGATATATGAGAACCACTACTGTAGAGTCTGCAAAAAGATTTGTGCCGAACAGGACGCTAGTCTATATGTTTCTGCCTCCGCAGGTTGAACCACCATGCAGCTACCGCTGTACTGGATGTTATGTGCTTGCATCAGAAGCGTATCCAAAAAGGGTTAAACGAAGCGAAGAACGGATAATAGCAGATCTGAAAGAGCTTACTGCGTCGGGTTACTCAGTGATACCATCCACTACTGAAATACTGATGAATGCGAGATACTTGGAAATGCTAAGCGCGGTGAAAACAACGTATGTGCTCACTAATGGCAAATTAATCGTCTCAAAGCCAAGCATATTGGAGGGGCTAAAGCGCATCGGCGTAGTACAGATAGTCTTAACTGCAAATTTTGGAGATAGCGGGCTTATTCTGCCGAATCTGAATGTATTTAGCGAAGCGGTAAGATCGGCTAGACGCGCAGGCCTTGAAGTAATGGCAAGGATAACACTGACAAAGGAGAATTACCTGAACATACTGGAAATGATCGCTGGCTGCAGGCAGTTTGGCGTAAGATGCATACAATTTTTGAGGTTTATGCCGATTGAAAGAGGACCTGAGATGCTGGACGAAAACGATGCGAAAAAAGTTTTTGAAATGCTTGAAGTCGCAAGAAATACCAACCCTGATATGTATATCTCTGCTGGCGGATCGCTTGGCAGTCAGTTCAGAAGAAAGAAATTTGTTTGCACTGCAGGAAAAACACAGTTTGCAATTGGGTTGGATGATAGAGTTTACCCCTGCATTTACTTAACGCAGAACGAGAACGCAATTGGAATATATGAAAACGACAAAGTTGTGATTGACAAAGAGTTTACAATTGGAGGAAATGAATTAGATTGCCCTGCTTACCTCTACTTTGCTTCACAGGCCAAAAATAGCGAGCAGGAAGCCCATAAGCCCGAAGAAAAGGGCCGCTAAGCTCATTGTGCGCGCCTTCTTTAAGAATTCTGGAGTTAAATCGAGCGGGAGCCGCGAGACTAGAAGAAGAACGAGAAGCTCTGCAAGCGCGATGAAGAGCCCTGAGAGAAGCCCGAGGCGCAGGAGATGCATGAAGAAAGGCGAGAGGCTCAGGAACATGAAGAGGACGTAGAAGAAGAGCGCGAAGTAGGCTGAAGCGTTTTTTCCGAGCAATGCGGGAAGCGTTTTGGAGTTGCGCGCCGCGATATCGCCTTCTAGGTCTTGAATGCTCTTAACTATTTCGCGCGCAGTTCCGCCTATGAACGCGATGAGCGCGAAGAGGAGAGAAAGCGGGAGAAGAGTCGAAGCTACTGCGTAGTTGCCGAAGATGAACGGAATTCCCATGCTCGCGCCTATGTAAAGATTTCCGAGAAGAGGCAAATCCTTGAGCTTGTAGTTGTAGAGAATGGAGAGAAGCGCAAACGCGAGGGCGATGATGAAACACTGGAAGTTGATGAAGAAGGAAGCCCCTATTCCTATTATATAGGCAAGCGCGGAAATTGCGAGCGCGGTTTCCTTTTTGAGCTCGCCTCGCACGAGGGGCCTATCTAGGCGCTTGTTCAGTTTGTCGCTCTCGATGTCGAGATAGTCGTTGAGCGCAAAAGCGCCGATTTCGATGAAGAGAGCTGGAAGAATGCTTAGGAGGAGAAGAGCAGAGTTTGGAAGTGCACCGCTGAGTGCAACTGCTTCTCCGATGATTACTGCTAATGCGAGCATGAGCGCGTGGTCGAAGCGCGTGAGTTCCCAGAGTGCTTTGAACTGCTTCATCATAGTTTCATTCCTCCTTCAAATCAATGGTAACGTGCTTGAAGCCCAATTCCTTAAGGCTCGCGTGGATGCGCTCAACCAAGTAGTCGTTGAGCAGAACCGCGCGGCCTTCTTTTCCGAGAACGATGCGTGCGAGGTTGCCGTAGTCTTCAACGCGGGCGTTTGGTACGCCCGTTTCCTTCACGAGCACCGCTTCTGCCTCCTCAATTCTTCTTAGGTTGCTGAGCGTGAGCGCGTTTCCGTAAATTCGCGAAGCGAGGCAAGCATCGCTGCTCGCGTTGTAGTTTGGAAGCTTCAATTGGTAGGCGAGATTGCGGATGTCTGCTTTTGCGAGCT
>JBDROI010000100.1:0-25953 GCA_043810245.1 Microcaldota archaeon | reverse complement strand
CTACAGAGTTTTCGACGCCACGTTCACAAAAAATGCAGCATTCTGCGACGCCGCGCTCAACTCCGAAAGCGTTTTTGGATGCAACTGGATTCTTCACTCAAAATTCTGTATGAAATGCAGAAACTCGCTCAATTTAACTGCATGTTTTGAAATGGAAAGCTGCACAAACTGCTCTTCATCCTACTTCTGCCACAACTGCGAAGGCTTAACTGACTGCCTCTTCTGCTTCAACGTGAAGAGCAAGCGCTATGCAGTTGGAAACATGGAAGTTGGAAAAGAAGAATACCTGCGCATAAAGAAGCTGGTTCTCGAAGAAATTACTGACAAACTCCAAAAGCAGGGGAAGCTGAACCTCGACATCTACTCTATCTGTGGCAAGAATGCTAAAAAATAGCTGGTCTGCGCTTCATTCCCTTTATATACATTAACTTCGTCTATTTTTCCATGAACAACATTCTTGCAGTCGGCGTAGACATCGAAGACGTAGCACGCTTCAGAAACCTGCGCAAGGGCTCACCTTTCTTCCTAAAATCTTTCACTCCGCGCGAGCTTGCCTACTGCAAGCGCTTCGCAGACCCTTTTCCTCGCCTCGCAGGCAAATTCTGCGCAAAAGAGGCAGTTATTAAATGCCTTTCTTCCCTAAAATTAAGAGTGAAGAAGCTTGAGTTTAAGGACATAGAACTGCTAAACGAAGAAGACGGGACTCCGTGCGTGAAGCTCCTGAAAAAGATTGCGCATGCTCCAAAGCTTCTCATCAGCATTTCTCATACTAAAAAGTTGGCAATTGCATTCTGCGTTGCAGTGAGTTGATTCAAATGGACGAAGCAGAAATAAAACCAAAGGTTGCGCAAATCTTCGCAAAAGTTCTCGCAAACGTGAGCGCAGACAACTTCGACTTCTCCAAACCGCAGGCGCAGTTCGAGAACTGGGATTCGTTTACGCACCTTGAGCTCATCTCAGAGATTGAAAAGGTTTTCAGCATCTCTCTCAACGTTGACGAATCCACTGCAATTCAGAATCCGCAGGATGTAGTATCTCTTATTATGAAAAAGAAGGGAGTCGAATGAACACCATCAACTCTCTTTTAGAAAACAGTGCGCAGAAATTCCCAACGAAAACAGCAATCGTTTTCAACGAACGAAAATTCAGCTACGCAGAAATAAACGAGCAGTCAAACCGAGTTCGCAATTTTCTCGCGTCTAAACTTAAGAAAGGGGAGTGCGTTTCTCTTCTTCTTGGAAGTTCCCCCGAGTTTCTCTACTCCTACTTCGGCGCGCTCAAAGCAGGAGCAACGTGCAATCCCATCAACCTGCGCGTTTCAGACGAAAGTCTGCACTACCAAATAAAATATACTGCCCCGCGCTTCCTGATAATCTCTTCAGCGCTGAAAGCAAAATGCACCCGCGCAGAACTTCCAAGCGAAGTTGAAGTTTTAACCTGCGAAGAAATCTTAAACTCGAACTCGCCAGAAGCGCGCGTTTCAATTTCTCCAGAAGACTACTCGACAATCATGTACACTTCAGGTACAACTTCTTCTCCCAAAGGAGTTCTTCTAAAGCACAAAAATGTATGCTCAGCAACGCGCAACATCATCGAATACTTAAAACTTGACGAAAGCTATTTGTGCGTAAATGCTCTAGCTCTTTCCCACTCATTTGGCTTGGGAAATGTGCACGTTTTATTTGCAGCAGGAGGCTCAGTTCTTCAAGAAGAAAACGCAATCAACGTTAAAGGAATTCTCGAAGACATCAACACGAGCAAAGCAACTCTGCTTACTGCAGTTCCAGCAACCCTCAAGCAGATGCACGAGCTCTACCCCGCGCTTCTTTCCTCCTGTACTTCTTTGAAAAAGATAGTTACTAACACAGGCTTGGTTCCAGAAGAAACCGTGCGCGCAATCGTGAAGCTTCTTCCAAACACAAACTTCATAACATACTATGGTTTAACAGAAGCCTCGCGCTCCTCATTCCACTGCTTCAATCAAAATCTATCCCGCTGGAATTCAGTTGGCAAGCCTGCGCCTAATGTGAAAATAAAAATAATGCATGCTGACGGAAAGGAAGCAAAAGCAAACGAGCGCGGGGAAGTCTGCATTTTCGGCGAACACGTAATCGACTCCTACTGGAAAAACGAAGAAGCAAGCAAAGCAATACGCGCGGGCTGGTTCCACACGGGCGATTTAGGTTTTTTTGATGCAAATGGATTTCTTTTCATCTCCGGAAGAGTTGACGACGTAATCAACGTTGGCGGAGAAAAAGTAGTTCCAGGTGAGGTTGAGCGCATCATACGTGTGCTTCCTTTCGTTAAAGACGCCGCAGTAGTTGGAAAAATTGACGATGCGTTTGGAGAAATTCCAGTTGCCTTCATAGTTACAGACTCCAAAAATGCCCAGACGGAAACTCTTATTAAACAGGAATGTAAAAACTCATTGGAGCCTTTCAAAATTCCACAGCAGATATTTTTCATAGACGAAATTCCCAAAACCGAGTCTGGGAAGAAAAAATACAATCTCCTACGGGAGAAATTAAAGGGGAGGTGAGCATATGGGCAAAGGAGCAGACAAAATCATCGATGGCGCAAATCCATTTTTTGCGCTCATTCCCAGAGCATACCTGCCGCGCGCCGTCTTCTTCAAGCGCGATGTCCACAAAGTTTTAGGCGAACTTTCAGGCGACTCCAATCTAATCATAGCTTCCAAATCTGCGCTTGCAGACTCAAAAACAAAAGCTCTTCTAGAAACCTCCCTCTCTTCGTGCAAAAACGAATATTGGCAGGTAAGCGGAGAGCCAACTGAAGAGCGCCTTGCTGAGCTCAAGGAAAAGCTCTCGCGCGCAAACTACGACAACGTAATTGGAGTTGGAGGCGGCTCTGTTATGGATCTAGCGAAATGCGCAAAGCTCTCAAGCAGTGCATCTACCATTATGATTCCAACAACTCCGGGAACCGGCTCCGAAGCAACACCCTACTCTCTTTTCATAAATGCGCAGAAGCAGAAAACCATCGTCCGCTCAGGGAAACTTCTTCCAGACATAGTAATTCTCGAGCCCCAGCTTCTTGCTTCGCTTCCGCACCAAACTCTCGCCTACTCCTCGCTTGACGGCCTCTCGCACTCTCTTGAGGCTCTCGTTTCGCGCGTCTCAAACCCGCTTGCAGACTCGTTTGCGCTTCAAGGAATTGCGCTTTCTTTTGAAGCATGGAAAGACGAGTCTCTCTCGCTAGAAAAAGTTCAGCTCGCGGGCTTCTTCGGCGGGCTTGCAATAAACGCAGCAAGCGTTGCTCTCATTCACGGGTTTGCGCACAATTTCACGCGCTTCAATGTCGACCACGGGCGGGCAATCTCTTTGGTTCTCGCAGACCTTGCAGAATTCAATCTTTCAAAAGGAGTTTCATATTCAAAGCTGGACTCAATAGGTATAAATTCCAAAGAACTCCCTGCGAAAATACGCGGGCTCATAAAATCGATGGATGTTGCTCTGGAAAAGCCCAGCATTTCTTCAAGCGAGCTTCCAGCTCTCATTTCTGCAATAAAATCAGACCGCTGCACGCGCTCAAATCCATGCGCCCCAAGCGACGAAGAAATAACTGCAATTCTAAAGAAAACGATTAACGTGATTTAATGGACGTTGAGAAACTGCTCGAACTCGCGCCGTTTGAAAAAGGCGAAGCTGAAAAGCTCGAGTTTTTTATGCGCGCAATCCGCGAATCCGCGCTCTTTCACTACAAAAACTGCGAGCGCTGGAAAACTTTCTGCGAGAGCAGAAATTTCAATCCTTCAAAGCCCTTCAAGCTCGAAGAACTTCCTCTTCTGCCCGTTGGGCTCTTCAAGCGCGTAGAACTTCTTTCTGTTCCGCGCGAGCAGATTGTTCGCAACGTTCTCTCAAGCTCAACAACTTCCTCAACTCCAAGCTCGGTTCTTCTAGACAAAACCACTATGGATCGCCAGGTAAGCGCGCTCACAAAAATCATGGGTTCTTTCCTTGGAAACGAACGCCGCGTATTCATAGTTTTCGACGCACGCTCAACAGTTTCCGCACGCGGGGATATTCTTTCTTCGCGCGGAACAGCAATACGCGGAATGATTCCGCTTGCGCGCAAGATGCACTTCGTTCTCAACGACAGCCTAGAGCTTGATGAAGAGCTCCTGAAAAAAGCAGTTGAAGAGAGCGAAAATTCTCCAGTCTGCTTCTTTGGCTTCACATGGCTGCTCTACAACATTTCTTCAAAAAATCAAACCAACGCACGCGCCAAACTTCTGCTTTCCAAACTCGGAAAAAACAACATGGTTCTGCACATTGGGGGCTGGAAAAAGCTCAAAGATCTGAAGGTTTCAAAAGAGCAGTTCAACGCTCAAATGCTAGACGTCCTGGGCGCCAAGAAAACAATTGACACCTACGGTATGACCGAGCAGTTGGGAACAATCTACCCTGACTGCGAAGCGGGCTACAAGCACGTTTCTGCATACTCTGAAATCATTATCCGCGACGTGAACACTCTTGAGCCGTGCAAAGACGGAAAGGAAGGCTTTATTCAACTTATTTCCCCAATTCCTCACAGCTACCCTGGCATCTCGCTTCTCAGCGAAGACATGGGAAAAATCATCGGAAGAGACAACTGCAAGTGCGGAAGAGCAGGCGCATACTTCATTTTCACGGCGCGCCACGAGAAAGCAGAGCTCAAAGGATGCGGAGATACACTTAAATTAGAAGAAGACGAGGAATAACTACATGGCAACTGACGAACTTGTATTCTCAAACGGAAAGCCATGTGCGCTTTCTCTCAAATCAAAAGCGGACGTAGCAAACATCTTCTCGCGCCTAAACGCAACGCGCGAATTCATCCACGCAATTCCAGAAAGCGAGCTTATTGCTTACTTCAACGAACTCGGAAAATTCTACTCAACTGACAAATCCGCGCAAGCAATCGGAGGAGCCTACTTAAAATCTCTCGCGGACTTCATGAAGCGCGAGAATCTCGAGCGAATGCTCAGCATTGCGCTCCGCAACCCGTGCGCTCTCGATGAATTCGTTGATTTGGGCGACCCAAAACTTCTTTTCCACGCCCAGCCGAGAGGAATAGTAGTTCACTGGATTGCAGGCAACGTTCCTCTTCTCGGCTTCTACTCCCTTCTCCAAGCTCTTCTCACGAAAAACCCGTGTGTCATCAAAGCATCTTCGCGCACAAGCACGCAGTTCGTGAAGCTTCTAGAATCATTTGCGCGCGTATCAACTTCAAAAGTAAAAGGAAGCGAGCTTTCAAAATGCATCGAAGTTGTTGTTCTTGAGCGCGAGTCAGCTCTTCAGGAAGCCCTTTCGCTCAACGCAGACGCGCGCATCGCATGGGGCGGAAAGGAAGCAATCACTTCAATTACTTCGCTCAAAAAGCAGACCCACTGCGAAGACATAGTTTTTGGGCCCAAGTATTCATACGCAGTTGTTGATTCCGCTTCCCTAAAAAAGAACGCTTCCTCCATCGCTCAGCGCCTCGCATTCGACGTTTCAACTTTCGACCAATACGCGTGTTCTTCTCCGCACACCGTTTTCGTTGAGGCAAACTCCTCTCCTTCACCGCTCGAATTTGCAAAGCTTCTCGCGGAAAAACTTGAGCTCATCTCGCGAGCCGCTCTTCCAAAAAGCGAAGCCGAGCCCGCAAAAGTTACCGACATCCTAAACATACGCGCGGAATACGAATTCAAGGGAAAAGTTTTTGGCTCAAAAGACACAACCTGGACTGTCCTTTATTCTGAAGAAGAAGGGCTTGCAGAAGCCTGCTTCTCGCGCGTAATCTTCGTGCGCCCTCTCAAAAAATTGGAAGCCATCTCAAAGTTCAACGACCGTCGCAAGCAAACAGTGGGGCTTGCAGTTGAAAAGAAACGCAGACTCGCTCTTGCAGACAATGCTTCGCTCCGCGGAGTCGACCGCTTCCCGCGTCTAGGGGAAATGACTCCTTTCGAATCTCCATGGGACGGCATGTTTGCAGTAGATAGATTAGTGCGCTGGGTTTCTGCCTACAAAGAATAAGAAGTCTACTCATTCTGCACAATTTTCTTTACAACTCTTCCAGGATTTCCAAGCACAACTTCGTTTTCGTTTACGTTCTTCGTAACTACTGTTCCCGCGCCAACCCAGCAGTTTTTCCCAAGCGTAATTCCCGGGAAAATCGTCGCATTCTCCCCAATTCTTGCGCCTTTCTTAATTACAATTGGATAAAGATTCACGGGGTCCATCCTTCTATTATCCATAAACTTGTCAAGCGCCATGCTCACATGGGGTCCAATGAACGCGCCTTCCTCAATTACAGTTTTTTCTCCCACTAAAACATACGCCTGAATGCTCACCTTATTTCCGAGCGTAACATCGAACTCAACAATTGCTTTCTTCCCAATTTTCACCTTTTCCCCAAATATGCATCCTTCGCGCACAATTGCTTGATCTGCAATAATGCAGTTCTTTCCAATTTTCGTTCCTCCGTAAACAATTGAGCCTGCGCAGATTATACTTCCCTCGCCTATCACCGCGCCTCCTGCTTCGCCTCGCTTGAACGTGGAAAACGCAGTTGAAACAGGCTGTTTTCCCACAATTACATTGTCCTGAATGCGGACTCCCTTTTCAATCACAGTATTTTTGTGAATTATAACATTATTTCCAACTGAAACATCATCTCCAATTACGGCATCCTCTAGAACAATCACATTATACCCGCAGGAAAAGTTGGCTCCAATCTGCTTGCTTTTATTTGCAACTGGTTTAACTTCGCTCATGCTTCAATTAAAGCAGGCAACGAATATAAAGTTTATTTGGAAAAGATTATGCGGGAGAGGTGTTTAAATGGAATATAACTACTCAAACAAGAATATTTTCGAAATGGATTTAACTTACGCGCGCGTCTTCATTTTACTCGCACTCTGCCTCGCGCCCAACATTCTCGGAATGATAAACTATACTGCTGACTTTGGGTTTAAAATTCACACCTTCCAGCTTGCAATCTTCCTCGTCGCCCTCTCCTTTGGGCCCATTGGAGGCGCGCTCGCAGGAGCTTTTGGCTCTGTTTTCTCAGCCGTTGCAACTTCAAACCCTTATCTCCTAATCGGAAACGTCATTCTCGGCTTTGCTTTCGGCGTGCTTGCAAGAATGGGCTGGAAGGTTTGGAAAGCAGTGCTTGCTGCCTACTTCATCCAGCTCCTCTGGCTGATTCCAAGCGACCTCTACCTGGCACACATGCCAGCAAACGTATTAACTCTACTCGTCATCTCGCTTCTAATCAGCGATATGATTTGGGCAGTTGTTGCAAAATGGATCCACGGGAATTTGCAGACGAAGCATATCCTCTAATAGTAAGAAAAGGGGACAAGACATACACGTTCGTAGAGCACACTCTCAAGCCGCTAGTGAAAGCTCTTGATTTGGGAATCGTGCGCGACGCCTACGTTTTTGACTGCATCGTTGGAGCTGCGGCTGCAAAACTCTACCTTCTTCAGCCCCCGCGCGAGCTCTACTGCGAAACAATCTCCGAGCCGGCATACGCGCTTCTTTCCCCGCGTTTTCCTCTTTTCGCTGAAAAATACGTTTCAAAAATTACGCGCGAAGACGGCAAACCCTGCAAGATGGAAGAATTAAGCTCAAAATACGAGAAGCCGGAAGAGTTTCTAAAGGCGCTTAAAGAGAAAGTTTCAAGCTGTTAACTCCCCTTCATTCACAACGCTTCTTCTCAAATGCCTAACCGCTTCCTCAAGAAGCAGTGAGGTGCTTTTATATTCATAAACTGCAAGCGTGTCCTTTACGCATTCAAGCGAAATGCATGCTTCCTTCACATGTGCGAGCGTAGAATTCTCAAGCTTTTTTCTAATTTCCTCAACTTCCAGTTCGACCTCTTTGCGCATCCTCTCAGGCATCACTCCGCGCTCGCGCAGGTGTTTGTCATAAATCAGCAGAAAGTTTTTAGCAAGCTCAAGCTTCTTCAGAGCTTCTTTTGGCTGTCTTTCCAGCAGTGCAAGCGCTTCAACTGCCATATTATACGCATTCACTCTCTCAGTTACGCGCGACTTTCCATAGTTGGAAGAAATTTTCTTCAGCTTCTCCTTCACTTTATTTCTCTCCGAATTATAGACCTGCCTCGCAGAAAGCGTCCTTATGCACGAATTAATCAAATTCTCAAATCCTTTATTAATCTCCTTCTGCTTCTTGCTTATCCTAATCGTCTCGTCCATCTCCTTCTTAACTTCTTCAATTTCGCGCGCAGCCTTCTCATTTCTTCCATCTGTCCAGCTTGCAATCGTAAAAAGAAACTTCCACCTCAGCATCTCCCACTCCGTTATACCTGCAATTTTCTTGTTTTCTGCCTTAACTCTGTTCGCAACTGCAATCAACCTAACTACTGCAGCCGGCACCTTCTTCTCTCCAATTAATTCTCTCACTCTTTCTATTTTCTCGCGTGCAACAACCTTCTCAAGAACTATTGCTCTCTTCAGGCACTCTTCCAATTCAACGAGCTTCTCAAGCGCAAACATTCTTTTCTTCTCCTTCTCCTCTTCCTTCATCTCCGGCTTTATTCTCCCCAATATCTCTGCAATCCCCTTTACTACTGCAAGCAGTGCATCATTGTTCTTTCGTTCATTATCATAAGCTCCAACAATATGCTTCATCGCCCGCATCGCATGCGCCAAATCTTCAAACTCAACAGCCTGCTTTCGCGTTCTTCTCGTTCCTTCTTTATAATAATCCTCAAGCGTTTCATTTCTCAAGTTCTTCAGCACGCGCGAGGTTCTGCTGAATCTCACACAAACCTTTCCGTTTTCCAAGAAGTCTACGGCGTACTTTTTCTTCCCCGCTTCAATATAGTCTATAAACTGCTGTTTCTTTTTGAAAATCCCATCAGAAGGCGGCTTCGCTTTATTAAACTCTTTAGAAGTAGAGCTAGTCTGCTGACCCGTGCTTCCTTTTCCTCCCGCCACACTCTTCTGCATGTCTGCTATAATATGCCGCTTCCACTATTTAACTGTTCCGAAAGAATTCCGCTTCGCTCCAGTTCGAATTTCGTCGAAGAAACTTATTTAAACAATACTTGCATTACTTTTTCCCTGCTCAAATTTCGTGGAGGTATCGAAATGCAAACCATTTTCAGAAAAACGGCGCTCGAAATATTCAACTCAGCGAAAAACTCAAATAATTTAATTACAGATAAAGAGCAAATACGCACGCTTTCGGAAACCGATAAAACCACACTTACTGCGCGCCCGTGGTCAAAAGACGTTTATTCTTCGTGGGGATGCCCGGTTTTCGTCACTAAATTAACTGCACGCAGTCCTGACTCTACTAAAATCATTTGGGAAGCCAGCGAAGAGCACGCAAAACTTCTGCAAGAAGTGAAAGAATACCTAGCTGGCAAGCAGTTGATTGCAATGGACCGCCAAATGGGAATGGCAGAAAACCACTCTTACTTCTGCAGAACTCTCATTACAAAAGAATACGCGCGTCTTGCTCACATGTGGAAGAGTCTGCTTCTTCCAGTTTCCAAAACTGAACCGCTTCTTCCTGAAGGAAAAGAGCCCGACACCCTAATAATAAGTATTCCCGAGTGGGGTGAAGTGAAAGGAAAGCAAATCATTCTAGTTGACCCGAATGGAAGCACAACTTTCTCGCTAGGCTTCGACTACGTTGGCGAAGTGAAGAAGGGGCATCTGCGCATGGCAATGTACAACCAAAAAATGCGCTACAAGGAGACAAATGGAAAACTAGGCGGATTAGGCATGCATGCCGGAGCAAAGCTCGCACGAATGCGCGATGCGAGTGGAAAACTCGTTGAAAAAGGTTTTGTCTTCTTTGGCCTTTCTGCTACTGGAAAAACCACGCATACTTTCCATCACTGGTGGCTAGATGAAACTAATGGAGAGCAGATAACTATAAAGCAGGACGACTTCGGCACGCTTACAAAAGACGGGCGCTTCATCGGCACCGAGCAAGGATGCTATCTTAAGCTCGATGGGCTTGCGCGCGACTCCCAGCAGCTTCTCTACGATGCAGTGCGCAACGGTGGAAAGCGAGTTTCTCTCGAAAACGTTTACGTTGACAAAGAAACAAACGAACCTGACTTCAACAAATTCGAGCATTTCTACACTGGGCGCACAACCAACAGCCGCGGAGTCATTCCCTCAACGCTCTTTGGAAAATACTTTGACGAAAACAGCATTGACTTAGAATACGTTGACGCAATCTTCTTCATCACGCGCAGAAACTCCATCATACCCGCAATTACCAAGCTCGTTTCGCCCGAGCAGGCAGCAGCCTTCTTCGTGCTAGGTGAATCTGTTCACTCTTCAGCAAGCACAAGCGACCCGAACAAAATAGGCCAATCAATCCGCTGCGTGGGCACCAACCCATTCATAGTTGGAAGCGAGGCAGAAGAAGGGAACATTTTCCTAGAAATGATAGAAAGCATAAACAGCGAGCGCCAAAAAGCAGGCAAGCAGGAGCTAGAAATTTACTTGCTTAACACTGGCTCCGTCGGCGCCGTTTCCCCACAGGACAAAGGAATCAAGCTCACAATTGAAGACTCCGTGAACTCCATAAAAGCAATTGCAAAAGGAGGCGTCGAATGGGTTCTCGATGAGCAGTGGGGCTACATGGTTCCTAAGGAGTTAAAGGAGTTGACGAAAACAAGCTCAACCCTACAAAGCTCTACGATGCAGAAACCTACAAGAAGCTCACAGAAAACCTGCGCGCAGAGCGCCTCGCGTGGCTCAAAAACTACGAAAAAGACGGGCTCAACCCGAAAATAACTCAAGCAATCTCGCACTGAGGATTTTTCTTTTTTCTTTTCCTCTTTTTCCTTTCTTCTTTTTTCCAAGCAAACCTAGAATTCTTAGCACGCGCCTGCTCATTCTCTCCTTTTTCTCCATCTCAACAATTTTTTTCAGCCTTCTCTTATCCTTCTTCAATACTCTCTTCAAAATCTTCCTACCTTTCTTTAACTCTTTAGCATTTTCTTCATCAACTCTCGCCTGCATTTTTTTCTTTTTCCCTTCCTTTAATTTTTCTTTCTGCGCAGTCAATTTCTTCGCTTCAACTATCCTTTTAACATGCAGTTTCTTTCTAATTTCATCTCCTGCTTTTTTCTTTTCTCTTTTCTCGCGTTTCCTGCTAATTTCAACTGTCTTCATTCCGTCTTTCCTTTCGCTTCTTATCCCTCCCCTCTCTTTCCCCTCCTTCTTCTTTCTTTTTCTTCTCGGCAAACTGCTTTTAAATTCAACAACTTCCACTTCTCTTCCTGCAAACTTTTCTCTGCGTCTGCCAATTTTTCCGCGCAGTGCAAGCGCAAAAGGGGCAACAAAGTTTCCTATTTTTTCTGCTCTTTCCCCAAGACCAACTCTCTCCTGAACGCTTGCCTTCGCGGATTCTCCCTCAGCACACGGAGTAGTTCCTTCAAATTCCTTCTGCACAAATTCCGCTCCGCTTACATTCTCTCTTGCTTCGCGCACTGCTTCAGCCGCGTAACAACCATAAGAAAGCGCTTCCCCGCCACTTGGTTTAGTCAAAATTGCAACCAGCGGCGCATCAACCCAAACATTTTTCTTCTGCTCTCCCGCACGCACATTCTGCGCAACCATCTGCTTGAAAAACTTCTGGTAATTCTCCCTAACTTCAGCGCTCTCGCGCGCAAGCTGTTTTGCTGAAAACTCGTCAATCTCCTGCGCGTTCTTCCAGCTTCTCACTTTTACTGCCTGCCAAAGCGCGACGTGCGCCCACGCTCCTCCTCTTCCTGCGAACTCCCTAATAACCTCCCATGCTTCGGCGCTCCTCGTGTTTGCAAGCTCTTTGAGCTCCTGCGGAGTTTTCACTAGCTCGACAATTCTCTCTCGCGCTATTTCTTTCTGCGCCTCGCTTCCGCGCTCAAGAGCTCTAACTAATGCTTCAAACTGATTGGCTTCTTTCGCTGCGCGTATTGTTTCCGCGTAAAATGAGCGAAGCGCGCCCCTGCACGGCATGGCACTACCCGCTCTCGCTTGAGTTTGATTCACATTCATTCTTCCACAGAAAAAGTTTAGAAACACATATTAATAATTGTTGGCTAAAACTAAACTCATGGAGTACGGCGAAGGAAAAATCAAGCGCGTTTTTGTTCTCAAGTTCTCGCATGGCGAGGACCTCCTTAGCTCTCTAAATAAATTCGTGCGCGAGAAAGGAATTAGCGAAGGAGTTCTCTTTCTTTTAGGCGCGCTGAAAAAAGGTGGCGTAATGGCAGGGCCGAAAGAATCTGTTCTTCCTCCAAACCCAATCTGGCGCGCATTCACGGAAACCCATGAGCTTCTTGCAGTAGGAACAGTTTACATTTACGAAGAGAACAACGAGCCGCGCTTGCACATTCACACAGCAGCAGGGCGCGATAATTCAACGCTCGTCGGCTGTCTCCGCGAAACTGCCCAAGTATTCCTAATAGTAGAAGGAGTTCTTCTTGAGTTCGAAGGAACTGGAGCAATACGCTCCCTAGACAAAGAATCCGCAAACGCGGTTCTCTCTTTCAAGAAACCTTAGCTTTTTCTAACAATTTCCGCAGACCCTTCAGCTCCAAACGCCCTGAAGAAAACAAGCGCATCGGCATACGCGCGCGCTTCCAGTGCGCGCTCGGTTTCCTTCTTCATCGCATAAATTTTTCCGTAGAACGGCTTGATTGCATTCTTTCCGTATTTTCCGAAAATTTCCTCATCGCTTGTTATTCCCTTCTTCGTTGCCTCTTCTCCATACGTTTTCTTCGTCCATTCTTTAATTTCCTCAAGCAGTTCGGGCTCAAACACCTTGAATGTTTCCCAAACTATGTTCTGCCAAAACGTTCCAACATTTCCTTTTATTACATCGCCTTTTGGAAAATGCGAAGCGATGAATTCAAGCGGAGTTCCTGTGATTCCATGTTGAGCAATTCTCACATGCCAGCCCTTTGCGCGGAGCGCACCGGCAATCTCTTTCGTTCTCGGTATATTGATGGAAACCTGCGCAACCATCTTTCCATCCTTATAAATATTTCCATGCGATGAGCCGTTGGCAATTGCGAGCACGTCAGGGTCGATTTCATTCTTTTTGAGCGCGCCTATGAACTCAACTGCTTCCTCAACGCTCGTAAGCACCAATCCGCTCGCGTCCTTCTTCCCAATTTCTCCAACTTCAACCTCAAGACCAAAATCGCGAGTTCCCTTCTTCTTCTCAATATAGCGCGCGAGCTCTGTTGTCACTTCGATATTCTTGGCAAGCTGTTCGTGAACATTTTCTCCCTCCAAATTGAACAGAAATGACGCATCAATTGCAAACGACGTGTAGCCCGCTTCTATTTGCGCGTCAATAAGCTTCTTAATTTCAACAAGCTCTTCAGGAGTCCCCTTCTTTATAGTAATGTGGTCTGCGTGAAGCGCCCAAACGTCAAAGCCGACCTTTTCCGCGTCTGCGCAAACAACGTCTCCGAACATCTTCGGAGTAATTCCAGTATACCCGCCCTTCAAATCGCTTTCCGACTTCGCAAGCTCAAAAATAACGGCTGCATCAGCATCCTTCGCGGCGCGCATAATTCCGTGAACCACTCCCTTCGTTACGCGCGTATTCACTGCCATAACTATACAGTTCTTGTCTTTCAGCGCTTTGAACATCTTTTCTCCAGAGATAGGTTTTGCCATTCTATGCACCCCAAATAAAACTTTGCTCCCAATCAATATATTACTTTCTCTGCAGATATCTGCTTAGGGATGAAAAATATGAACGAAAAAACGCGCAGTCTTCTCGCGCTCCTTCTCGCGCTCGCAATCACCTCTCTTCTGCTCTTCTTCAGTGCAAACATTCCCAAACTCGACTCTCTTGGCTACGCAGGCGCGTTTCTCATTTCCTTTTTCACAAGTGCAACCGTCATCTTGCCCGTTCCCGGGCTTGCAGTAGTTGCCGCGATGGGCGCGTTTCTCAATCCCGTTCTCATAGGAATTCTCGGCGGCTTGGGCTCCGCGCTCGGCGAGTTAACCGGCTACCTCGCGGGTTACGGAGGAAGAGGGCTCGCTGGCAACTCCTCTTTCGTGCGCGTGAGCAAATGGGTTGAGAAGAACGGCTTCCTCACGATTTTCCTCCTCGCGCTCATTCCCAACCCTCTTTTTGACATTGCAGGAATAGCGGCGGGCTCTCTCCGCTACGACTGGAAAAAGTTTCTGCTCGCGTGCGCGCTCGGCAAAATTCTCAAGTTCACGCTTTTTGCCTACTTGGGGAACTACGGAGGCATGCTAATCTAAACACAAGGTGATTCAAATGATAAACGCAATAAAAATTAGACGAAGCGTGCGGCTCTTCAAAAGCACGCCCGTTGCAGAAAAAGATTTAGAAGAAATAATGCGCGCGGCTCTTTACGCGCCTTCAGCTGCAGACAGAAGACCGGTGCGCTACGTAATCATTCGCGAAAAGGAAACCATTCAAAAACTAAGCGAAGCAAGCGCGTGGTCAGGCTTGCTCAAAACAGCGCCTCTTGCAATTGCAGTCTGCGCAGACTTGGCAAACGGCAAGCGCTGGGTTGAAGACTGCTCCATCGCTTCAGAGCACATCATGCTCCAATCAGCAGAGCTCGGTTTGGGAACATGCTGGGTTCAAATTCGCCTCGGAAGCCCTGGAAAAAGCGGCGAGCCCGAAGCCTGCGTCAAGAAGCTTCTTCAAATGCCTGAAAACACTGGCGTCAACTGCATCATTGCGCTCGGCTATCCTGCTCGCGCGCCAAAACCCCACGAAGACAAAGATTTCGACGCAAGCGCAGTCTACTATGAAAAATATGGTGGTTCGCAATGAACAAAATAAAAATCCGCATCGGTTTAATTGAAGCTACTGCAGAGCTCAACCGCAGTTCAACAGCAGAAGCTCTTTTCAACGCCCTTCCAATGCGCGGCCACGCAAACATCTGGGGCTCTGAAATCTATTTTGGAATTCCAATCAACAAGGATTTGGAGGAAGACTACGCAAAAAACATCGTGAACTTTGGAGACATTGCATACTGGCCGAGCGGAAACTCCTTCTGCATTTTCTTCGGCCCAACTCCCGCTTCAAAAGGAAAAGAAATTAGGCCCGCGAGCGCAGTAACTGTAATAGGAAGAATAACGAACAACCCAAAAGTTTTCGACGTAGTTAGGGAGCGCGAAATCGCCGTAATTGAGCGCGTTTAATGGGGCCTATGCGGAACTCTGCCTGCATCCTTGTTTATGAGCGCGCTCGCGCCTATTAAAACAAACCCACCTACAATTGTAATCGCATCAACTACTTCCCCTAAAAGAAGGAAGGAGCTTATTACTGCGGTGAAGAGCACAATGATGCGCATCATAGAATCTCCTACATGTATCTCAAATTTCTCAAGCATCCTATCATAATTCAAATACCCAAGCGCCCCAAGCACACCGAGTGCAACTATGCCCCCAATTGCAAGCGCGCTTGGAACGAAAACAACTCCATCAATGAGCGCAATAGGCACGAAGAAAAGCGCCGCGAAAAGAAACGGCCAGAAAACAATATCTACTATTGGGTAGTGCGCCTCTTCATATCTGATGATTAAAGGAATTGGCGCAAACGCCGCAATCGCGCCCAACTCAAGCAGAACTCCGGTTAAGAATCGGTCGTCCACGCTCGCAGTCAACCCCGAGTGAAGCACAAACGAAGCTCCGACAAGTGCAAGCGCAATTCCAAGCGCGCTCTGTTTGGAAATTTTTTCCTTTAGAAAAATCATTGCCAGCATGCTTGTTGCAACTGGAGTAATAAAATCTAGCAGAACGATTATATCCACCGACAGATAGTTGAGTGCGCGGAAGAAGAGAAACATGCCCCCTCCAAAAAGAATACCGAGCGCAATGAACGGGCTCCAATCATCGCGCTTTATTCTCAGTTCTCCAAGCTTTCCGCGCAGAGCAAGAAGCGCAAAAATGAAGAGGGCAGTAACCAACGCTCTTCCAACAACAAGCGCGCTTTCGGAAACATCCGCACCCACGAGCTTCCTAGTAACTCCAAGAAGCCCAAGGCACACTCCAGCGGCTAATATGAATTTATAACGTCCAAAACTTTCTTCTCTCTTTTCTTCCATGAGCCTTTATTCTCTCGGAGAATTTTTTAATCCTCCTTCCCTGCCATTTTCAAAATGCGCATGTTTAAATACCTAAAATGAGCAGTTTGAATACTCAAAAGGGATTAAAATGGCTCAATCGCAGCAACCTAAAAACCACAGCAATCCTGCCAGCTCTTTATTTACAATCAGCTACAAGCTCGGAAGCCAGTGGCTTCAGGTAGCGAAGAAAGCAGAACCCGTTTCTCACTTCCACAGTTCCGCGCCGCTCTCCGAAACCATACATACTTCGCTAGATGCAAGCAAAGAAGAGAGCAGACAGCCAGAAATACGAACTAGGGATATGATAAAAAATGACATTATCCATCTATTTTCCATACTAAACAAGAATCAATTTTCCGTCCCGCTCGAATTCGACGGACTTAGAATAGCGCAGAGGCTAATGGACAATGTCAATTACTTCTACATTGATTTTACACGGGGGGGGGAAATAGTGAGGAATTATTCATTGCGCACGTTTCTGCCTCCCATGCACGTTCCAACCAATGGGTTTCCACGCCCGCTCCTGAATTTTCTCTACATTCCCAACGGCGAAAGGGAAGGCATGGCAAAGAACACACTTTGGTTTAATCACGAAGGGGCGGAGGCAATTGTTACTGTTCTGGAAGGCTTTTGGGTCGAATCAGCAGTAAATGAAGGAGAAGCAGGCATTGTAATACGCAGCAACTCCCTAGGAAACGAAAAGGAATGCTTAAACAGAAGGGCAGTTGATGAATCTCTGCTCGCTTTTGGCGAAAATGAGAAGGACAGCTTTTTATATCTCCTAAGCAACGCAGACCCTCCTCTTTGGAAAGGATTAAACAGCATGCCCGGGAGCTTGGATTAAATAGATTGCAGGTGCATCATTTTTCAGCATACTTTTAAAGCTTAAACTTCCAATATTCCTTAGAGGTGAGCTTACGACAATTAAACTTTACACTTCTCCAACTTGCTTATACTGCAAAATGCTGAAGAACTTTCTAATTGCAAACAATGTTCAATTCGAGGAAATCGACGTCTCTTCAAACCCCGAGCTCGCGAAAGAAATTGCCGAAAAAAGCGGGCAATTGGGGCTTCCAGTAATGGACATAGACGGAAAGATTCTCGCGGGCTTCGACAGAAAAGCAATCAAGGAGGCTCTCGGCTTGCCTTAAGGTGCGCTCTCATGGATACTTACGATGTAATAATAATAGGAGGCGGCCCTGCAGGCATTTCCGCAGCAATCTATGCTGCGCGCAAGAAGCTCAAAACCCTTCTACTAACTCAAAACATCGGCGGCCAAGTTGCCTGGAGCTCAGACGTTGAAAACTACCCTGGGTTTACTTCTATTGAAGGTTTAGAGCTCGTTTCAAAATTCGAAGAGCACATGCGCGCCTACGAAATTGAGGTGCGCGACGGCGAAGACGTTTCACTCGTTGAGCGAACTTCAAGCGGCTCAATTCGAGTTAAGACTTCCGAAGCCGAATACAAGGCGCGCTCTGCAATCATCTGCTCTGGAAAAACTCCGCGCAAACTCGGTGCAAAAGGTGAAGAAGCGTTTCTTAAGCGAGGCGTTGCCTACTGCGCAACCTGCGACGCTCCCATGTTCGCAAACAAGCCTGTTGCCGTAATCGGTGGAGGCAACTCCGCCCTCGACGCCGCCTACCTTCTCACAAAATACGCCTCCAAAGTAACCATTCTAACAATAGACCCCAAGCTCACTGGAGAAGAAATTGCAGCGGAAAAATTCTTGGCTTCAGAAAAATCCGAGCTCATTCTCAACGCCTCAATTAAAGAAATCATTGGAGACAAATTCGTAACTGGAGTAAAATACATCCACGAAGGAAAGGAAAAGCAAATTTCAGCCAACGGAGTTTTCATCGAAATAGGCTTGCTCCCAAACTCCCAGCTTGCTCCTTCGCTCAAGAAAAACGAGCAGAAGGAAATCATTGTCGACTCGCTCTGCAGAACCTCAGTTGAGGGAATCTTTGCCGCGGGCGACGTAACAAACGTTTCCGAAAAACAAGTTATAATCGCCGCGGGCGAAGGCGCAAAAGCCGCGCTCAGCGCATTCTCCTATTTGCTGAAACTGCGCGAGTAGTTGATTGCTTGCTCATCAACCTCGAATTGACAATGGAAAGCGGGCAGCCGCCTCATTTTCTCTGGAACAAGGAGGGAAACCGCTACTGGCGCCTAATCAACGGAAAGCGCTGCGAGCTCTGGCAGAGCGAAGGCAACTTCCACTTCTCCAACGGCTTCAACGAAATTTTTGATATTCTCCGCTCCAACGACGACTTGGAGGAAATCTACAAATGCATAGGAACCGACGACTTTATGCGGAGTGCAATTTCTTCTCAGCGCGGCCTCCGCCTCACTTTAAGCGACCCATGGGAAACGCTCATCGTTTTTCTCTGCTCAATAAACTCCAACATTCCGCGCATAAGAAAAAACGTTCAATCCCTAATGAAAAACGGGAGCGTTCTTGAGCCGCGCACAATTGAGTGCATGGACCTAAAACCGCTGAAACTCGGCTTCCGCGAGCGCTTCATAAAAGAAACAGCTTCTCTAATGTCTTCCTACGATTTGGATGATTTGGAAAAGCTAAACTACGAAAAGGCGCGCGCCCTTCTCCAGGAATTCCCGGGCGTAGGGCCCAAAGTTGCAGACTGCGTTCTCCTCTTCGGATGCGGAAAAACAGAGGCATTTCCCGTTGACGTGTGGATGGCGCGCGCAATGAATGAGCACTACCGAAAAAGCACGCCCAAGGAAATCCAAGAATTCGCGCGAAAGAAATGGAAGAACCACGCGGGCTACGCTCAGCAGTACATTTTCAACTTCTGCAGAAAAAAGTCTAACGCTTGCATTTTTTAGAATATGCTTTCATTGCCTTCAAAATCAGCTCTTCGGCTGTCTTTCTTCCTTCAATCCCTTTCACGCGCGCAAACTTTCCTTTTCCCTCAAGCTTCTTATACTCGCTGAAGAACTGTGCAAGCTCCCTTGAAGTCTGCTTTGGCAGGTTCTTAATATCCTTAACTCTTTCATTATGTGCGTCATGAACAAGCACTGCAATAATCTTGTCGTCAATCCCCTTTTCGTCCTCCATTCTAATCACGCCAATCGGGCGAACGACAAGCACGCACCCAGTAAACGTCGGCTGTTCTACCAACACAAGAACATCAAGCGGGTCTCCGTCTTCTCCTTTCGTTCTCGGAATCAACCCATAGTCTCCTGCATAGCTCAACACTGCTGAAATTACTCTATCGAGGTAGAAATAGCCCTCCTTCTCATTATACTCATACTTGTTTCTTGAGCCTTTTGGAATTTCAACAACTGCGTTTATCTCCTTAGGAACATTTCTTCCGGTTTCAATATTCTTCCACAAATTCATAGATAACAGTTTCATGGGCAAGCAATATAAAGTTAGCTGGCAAATTTCTAAGCGAGTGATGCGAAGATGATATCTATTATAATCCCTGCACTGAACGAAGAGAAAAAAATTGCAAGCTGCCTTATTGCGCTCAAGAACCAGGACTATGACAGCGAGTTTGAAGTAATCATCGTTGACGCCTTCAGCAAAGACAAAACGATAGAAATTGCGCGCGTATTTACTCCTAACATCTACCAACAGCGGGCAGGAGGACCTGGGGAAGCGCGCAATTTTGGGGCGCAAAAAGCCAAATACGACATCATTGCATTCATAGATGCAGACTGCATTGCAGACCCCAACTGGCTGCATGAAATAGAAGGAGCAATGAAGAATGGAACAATCGGCGTTGGGGGAGTTCTGCGCCCAATGGAAGGCCGCTTCATAGACAAATTCATGTTCAAATTAAACGCAGACTGGTGGGTTCGAATCTCTGCCTTCTTCGGCTTATACCAGCTCTACGGAAACAACTGCGCCTACAAAAAAGACAAATTCCTGGAAATAGGCGGCTTCAGCACAAAGATTACTTTTTTTGAGGACACCGAGCTTTCAATGCGAATGAAAGAAAAGGGAAAACTAAAAATAAACCCGCGCTGCGTTGTCTACGCTTCCGCGCGCAGGTTCATCCAAACCGGCTACTTCAAAGTCTTCAAGCAGAACATAACTGCCTTCCTGAACTTCACGTTCGGAAGACCAATTACGACGCGCTACTTTGACATTATTGAGCACTAATTCTACTTCTTCAAAACTGCGCGCGCGGCCTGGGAATCGGTATTTCTCATAACCTTTTCGTTTCCCCCTTCGCACTTGCCATCTTCTCATTCCGTGCTTCTTTTTGATGCCAAGTTCGGGTGCCTCTTCCGTTCTCCTGCAATTTCCACAAGTCTTTTTAACCTCATCCTCTCTAGAAATATGCTCATATGAAAACCGCTCTTCTTACAAGAAAAAACGGCAAAACAAGCACAGCGCCAGCTCTCCCAAACGAGGAAAGGAAAATCCGAACAATAATGTACCACGGAGAGAGCGGAAGCGACCAGATTATTCAGGAGAAGGCAAACATCTACGCGGGCGTGACACGAATATGGCGCGAACTTCATGCACGCCCTTCAGACGCCTTGAAGTATGCAGAGCGCTACAATTCCCTCGTTGAAGCCATCGCCACTTCGCTGAAAACAACGTACTCCATCACTTCCGGACAGCAGACAAAATTCTTCAAAAAATTCTGGAGCATCACAAGCAAAATGTTCAAGATTGGCGGGTTTGTAAGTACAGACAGCCTCTGGGAATCTTTGAGAAGCGGAAAATGGGACTGCGACGACTTATCCTTCTTAGCATTTGATGTTGGGGCAAAGCTTGGAATAAAGCTAGAATTCGTTCTGCTTGAAGGGCATATGCTCATAAAAAGCAGAGACTACTACTTTGAAACAACTAACGGACGATACTTCCCGCTAAAACTCCTAACGAAGGCATTAAAGCAGGTAAGCAAAGACTACTCGCAGATATACTCAATCACTTCCAGCAGAGAAGAAGTTCAGACAGTGACCTACGGAAATCTAGGGGGCACACTCAGCGAGAAAGGAAAAAATGAAACGGCAATCACCTACCTTGAAAGGGCGATTGAACTTTCGCCAAACAATTCAGACAACTACTATGTCTTAGCCCTCATTTACACGGAGCTTAAGAACTACCGCCAGGCAATACGCTTTTTCAAAAAAACACTCAAACTGGAGCCGCAATACGCTGAAGCCCACAGCGGCCTTGGGGGCGTCTACTTAGCTCTTGGCAAGCACAAAGAAGCGCACTCCCACTTAACGAAATGCATCCAGCTAATCTCTAAACGCAAGAATTGGGATGCAGACCTATACTGCACGCTGGGCCTTGCCTTCAGAGAGCTCGATGATTTGGGCAGGGCGTCAAGATACCTGCGCAAAGCCGTGAAGCTCAAGCCAAACGATGCAGTTTTTCTTTGCAACACGGCAGACCTCTATATGCGCAGGGGCAGATACGCTCAAGCAGCCCACTACGCTAAGCAGGCAATAATGACCAACTCCTCGCACGCTATCAGCTATGCGAATCTTGCCTGCTGCTACCTGATGCAGAGAAACTACCAAAAAGCAATTCAGTATGCAAACACCTCGCTCAAGCTCAACAAATCCGCTGCAGCTCCAGAAGCCTACTGCCACCTGGGAGCAGCCCATTACAAACTTGGCAACTACGAGCGCGCGCTCAAAGCATTCCAAAATGCAGTAGATTTTGATTCGCACTACTTCTGGACTCGCTTTGATTTGGGAGTTCTTTACATAAAAACAGGGGAATACAGAAAAGCAGTCAGAGCGCTCAACAAAGCAGTCAAACTGAATTCAAAGCACGCGCAGACCTACAGACACCTCTGGACTGCCTATTCAAAGCTTGGAGAAAAAGAAGAAGCAAGAAAAGCATACAGAAAATACGAACGGAGAAAAGCGAGAGGAATTGCTCTCCACCGCAGTTAGCTCTTCTTCACATACTAATTAGATAAATACTAATCAACGCGAGCACAATTCCAACTATGCGCGTAAGCGGAAGAGCTTCGCCCATAAAAACTATTCCAAGAATTACAGTTACCACGCTCGAAAGCGCAATCACTGGAATTACAACATTCAAGGGCGCGTCTGGGCTTGCAACTGCAAGTGTTCCAAGAAGAACAACGAGCGCACCCACCACTAAAATCGCGAGCGCGTAGAGAGGCGTGCTCTGCGTGAACTTGACTTCCTTATAGCTCGAAACAAAGTAAAGAGTTAAGGCGAGCACTGCAACGAACACCGGAATAATGAGAATCCTCCAGTCTTCCTTCGCAGCAAAAAACTTCTTAACAAGAAAGTTGTAAACTCCGAGCGTAACCATCGCAGCAAGCGTAATTATTCTCCAGTCAACGTTGAAATCCACCATAATATTACTTCGCGGGAGAAACTTTATATAGAGTTCGGGCGCAAGTATAAGCTGCACGTTAGGCTGAATTATCAAGGTGACTAAATGAGCATAGAAAGCCGAATAGCAGGCGTACTCCCGCAAGTTCCAAGCATATCCCTTTCTACGCTGGCGCTTTGGGGCGGCACTTTCGTTTCTTCCTACATAGTTTTGCGTGTTCTCATAATTGCACTAAATAAAGTGCTCCGCTATTTTTCTGCCAAAACAAAAACCAAGCTCGACGACATGCTCATTGCTGCTCTTCAAAACCCTATTCATTACTTCGCAATCCTTACAAGCTCCTACTTTGCCTTCTTCATTTCAACTCCGGACATAAAAGTAAGCACATACGGCCTGGAAGACACCTTCATTATCTTTTACCTAGTGCTTTTTGCGCATGCAATTAGCAATGTTTTCGGAGCGATTGTTGCCTGGTACGGGCGTGAATCCTCCCCGCGCGTGAAAAACCGAATAAACATACGCGAGGAAGTCTTTCCAATAATCGGCAAAAGCATCTCTCTCATAATCTACGTCATCGCAGCTGTTCTCATTCTCGGCAAACTGGGAATTGAGCTTGCCCCGGTTCTCGCCGGTTTGGGAATTGCCGGCTTGGCCGTTGCTCTTGCTCTTCAAGACTCGCTTTCAAACTTCTTCGCAGGAATCTATCTTCTTGCCGATCGGCCCGTGCGCGTAGGAGACTACATTGAGCTGGAAACCCCCAACCAAGGATTTGTTCAGGGATACATCTACGAAATCGGATGGAGAAGCACGCGCATAAGAACTCCGCAGAACAACATCATCGTAATCCCAAATGCAAAACTAGGGCAGAACACAATAATCAATTTCAGTCTTCCCACAAAATGGAGAAGCATTGCAGTTGAAGTAGGCGTTGACTATTCTTCAGACCCTGAGCACGTTGAGCGTGTGCTTCTTGAAGTAGGAAAAGAGGTTCTCACGCGAACTCCGGGGGGCATAAAAGACTCAACTCCGCTCGTTCGCTTTGCAGACTTTGGGGAGTCTTCCCTTAAGTTCAAGCTTATTGTTCGCGTTGATGTTGAAGAATACGGAACCCAATTTTTAGTCGGCCACGAACTTAGAAAAGAAATAGTAAAGCGCTTCAGAAAGGAGAAGATAACAATTCCATTCCCAATTCGCACGCTCTACATGGCAGATTCGCAAAAGAAGCCAAACGTCTAGCATGTGCGTCCGCGGCAGGTATCCAAATGTACGAAGAAATTCTTTACGCATTCATTCTGGGCGCGCTCCCCATCTCAGAAGTGCGCGGAGCAGCAATCTATGCATTCAGCATGGGTCAACCTTGGCTCATCATTCCAGGCATTCTCGGCAACATCCTCGCATGCCCTGCAATTCTTGTCCTCTGGGACGTAATCAACATCCCGTGGTTTGGAAAGAAGATTCTCGGCTCGCGTGTTGAAGCGAAAATGAAGCAGATGGGTGAGAAATACCAGGTTTACGGCATGCTCGGCATTGCTGTTTTCGTAGGAATCCCGCTTCCTATCACCGGCGTTTACAGTGCAACGCTCATCGCAATGCTTCTTCAAATAAGGCGCGCGCACATCCTTCAAGCCGCAGTCATCGGCGTTCTCGCCGCCGCCGTAATAATGTACCTCGCGCTCTCGGGCATTTTCTCGTTCCTTCCGGCGTAACCCCTAAAAACTGCCCCCTTTAAATACTCCAAATGAGCATATACATACATGAAAAAGCATCTTTTCCAGAATCCTAGCAATCCTAATGCATTGAGCAATAAAGCGCTTCTTAGCGGTTCTTACCCTCCGCCCTCGCTTGCGTTCTTTCATAAGCTCAATAAACTGATTACCTACGGAGGCGACGAAGGCAAAGCAATCGCCACGGCTAAGCAGGAAGAGCCGAAGAAAGTTCAGGCGGAAGAGAAAAAGGAAGAAAAGAACGAACCCGTTCAAAAAAAGGAAAAGAAACAGCTTAACATTCTCGCGGTTGACGACGAACCGATGGTGCGCAAGTTTCTGTCAAACATGCTTGATGAGCATAAAGTTCAAACTGCATGCGACGGACAGGAAGCATTCGCAATGCTAACAGCCGCACAAGAGGCAGGCGCTCCTTTCGATGTTCTAATAACTGACACCAATATGCCTCAAATGGGCGGAGTAGAGCTAATTACGCGCGCCCTCAGCGAGCTTAATTTCAAAGGCAAAATCATACTCGCTTCAGGCAAAACTTTTGATTACCAGTTGGAAGAAGAAAAGGGCTTCAAGGAGCTTTTTGAGAGCGGAAAGATGGACAAAAGCAATTTTCTTTTCAAACCCTTCTCAATAGGCGAACTCTTCGCACTTCTTCCATCCGACTAGCTAAACGGTGAATCTTTATGCAAAAAACAAACTCAACTAAGCCTATTCATCTCGCGCAGAAGCCCACTTTTGCTTCCCGCTCCCGCGTCTTCTTCCTAAAAATAGATGCATTTATGCGCAAGCACCCTCTCTACGCAGGCTGCTGCATTCGTGAAGTAGGAGCGGAACAAAAAGAGGAAGAAAGCAATCTTCTGCCTACTCTTCTCATCATTGGAAAATGCGAAGATGACTTCCTTGCTTCTGTTAACAGCGCGCTCAAGCTTCACAGCCAGCGCGCGGAAACTGCTTCAACTGGAGCAGAAGCTCTAGAAAAACTGAAGAGCGGAACTTTTCTTTCTCTTGCATTTGCCTCTTCGCTTCCAGACATGACTGCTGAAGAGCTCACGCATGAAATCAAGCAAACGCTCAAGCTTAGCTTATCTGTCTTCCATCTCCGCTCTTTTTGAGCCCCAATTTCCGACCGCATTCTTTAAATACTCCAATTACCCAGTATCAGCATGGGCGACCAAAGGAGCAAGCCGATAACCGTAGGAGTATTAAGCGCAACCGCTCCGCAAAATGCACGTAGAGCATCAGTTTCTACTAATTTTTCCAGAAATTCACGCGTTCTTTTAGTTGACGATGACAAAAACTATCTCTGGATGGCAAAGCGCGTTTTAAATCACTGGGGCTATACTCCAACCACTGCTTCGAGCGGAGAATCCGCTCTCGAGCTAATAAAGAAAAATCCATTTGCCTTAATCCTTACCGACTTCAAGATGCCGGGCATGAACGGCGCCGAGCTTGTGCGCACAGTAAAGAAAGATCTCAAACTTTCCGTTCCCTGCGTCATATGCTCCAAAGGAAGCTCCGAAGAACTATTAAGCGACCCATTTTTTGCAGAGTTTTTCAGAAAAGGAATTTTCTCCTCCAACTACTTCACGCCTAAAATGTTTCCTCCGAGCAATCTCAAATCTTACTTGGAAAAACTCGTCCCGCTCATCGAATCTCGCGCCCCCTAAGCGCATTTTCCCTAACCGCAACCTTTAAATATAACAATTCGCATATTTATTCTTCTTGTGAAAGCGACCAAACAACTCTCATTTGTTCTTCTTTTAGTTTTAGTGCTCTCCTTCATCTCATTTGCTTCCACCCTGTATACTTCAAGCGAAGGAATCTCAATTACGCGCACAG
>JBDROI010000099.1:0-2672 GCA_043810245.1 Microcaldota archaeon | reverse complement strand
AGCTCAACTCTCCAAAGCAGGCGCGCGCTCTTCGCGTGCGCCTCATAAAAGAGAAAACTGAAGGCTCGGGAAAGCACCGTCACACTCATTACATTACGCTGAGCGAAATGGTTTTAGGAAAAGAAAAAGAATACGTAAACCGCGAGTACGAGTTTGAGCTGAAAACCCCAATTCTGCCGAAAAAGCCTCCAGCTCCAAGCGGCTTGCTAGGAACAATCTCAAACTTTCTCTTCGCTCCGCGCGCAAGAATACGCTACTACATAGACGCCTCGCTCGACATCGCGATGTCTTTCGACATCAACAAGAAGCAGGACGTTCTCCTAGTGAACGAGCTCGGGGAAAACGTAACTTGGTGGTAAATATAAGTGCCTCAGTCGCTTTCAGCCTCATCACGCCACTTTTTGAGGCGAGTTTTTGATAAAACTTTTCCCAAAAAGTTTTCAGCGGTTGTTCATATCCTCATAGGCATACTTATTTTAACTATCGTCCTTTAAATACTCTCGGTTTGATAGCATGGAAAAAGCAGGTAAATTTTCACTTATTGCCCATCTTGCAAAAATGGGCGCCCACGAGGAGTTCGTGCTCGCGACAACAAGCGATCTCGCAAGTGCTCTTTCAGTTTCCCAGCAAACCATTTCGCGCTGGCTCATCGAGCTAGAGCGCGAAGAAAAAGTTGAGCGCAAAGGCTCTGCTCTCAAGCTCTCAAAAAAAGCTTCAGAAGAACTGCGCGCGCTCTACTTGGAACTGAAAAACGCTCTTGAACCGCGCGCACTCGCCTTCACTGGAGCAGTCTTCTCTGGTTTAAACGACGGAAAATACTACGTGGGCCAGCAAGTCTATCAGAAGCAGTTTCGCGAGAAATTAGGTTTCGCGCCCTATGCCGGAACCCTTAACCTAAAAATTGCAGAGCCAGAAAAAAAGCTTCTGCTTGCGGAGCGTGAGGGAGTTAAAATAACCGGCTTCTCTTCAGGCTCGCGCGTCTTCGGCGCGCTAAAATGCTTCCCGGCAAAAATAAACAACAAAATAAAGGCGTGCATTCTCGTTCCAGAACGCTCCCACTACGGAAACGAAGTTCTGGAAATCATTTCGGAAAAATGCCTAAGAGAAGAGCTTAAGCTTAAGGACGGAGACATTGTGCGCGCAAGCATCGAGTAAAAATTAGCAAATTAGGTGATTTCATGGAGTTAAACGAAGCAATCGAAAGGTTCAAAAAAACAGTTTTCACACCAACAAAATTCTTTGAAAGCATCCAAAACGAGAGCAACTGGACTGAACTGCTTCTCTACTATCTTTACTGCACTGCAATCTCAATTCCGCTTCAGCTCATCGTTTTTCTCTTTTACGTTCTAATCTTCCCTACTCCCGAAGTTGTGCAAGCTGTTTCAACCAGCGGCATGGCAAGCATCTCAATCTTAGCGCTCACGTTCATCATTCTCAACGCCGCCGTAGGCTACTTCCTCATGCTCCTGCTCATCGCAGTCTTCCATCTCTTTGCGCTCATTTTTGGAGGAAGAGGAATCTACAAAACATTCCAAGCGTTCATCTACGCTCTTGCGCTTCCGCTCGTGCTCAGTGCGCTTCCTCTAATAAACGTATTCACTGCATTCATGGCCTTCTACTACGCCTACATCGGCCTAAAAGTTCTTCACAAAATGAGCTGGTGGCGCGCGCTTCTTGCAGGCATTGTTTTTCCAATGCTCTTCCTTCTCGTGGTTGCTTCAGTGGTGAGCCAATCAGTTGCCGCCGCCCTCTAATGCTTTAATTTTTCTTTTTCATCCCTTCTTTTAATTCACAGCACTTGCAGAGCTTCGCAGAGCTCGGCTCAAAACAGCGCTCGCATTTTTTGAGCTCTCCCAGCTCTCCTTTTTTATAAATACTCGCGAGCCCCTTCTTAAGAACAAGAAAGCTTCTCATAATTTTGAACTTCGTTCCAGGGTATTCCTCCTCAATTTCATTCACGAACTTGCGCACCCTCCCTCTAAATGCCTCGCTCGCATAGGGGCACTCTGAAAACTTCACAGGCAAACCCGTCAAAATTGCATACTGCGCAACTTCTTTTTCAGGAATTCTGAAAAGCGGCTTTACACGCGGAACAAACTCCTTGCTTTCAATAATTCCGCCGCTTGCTCCAAAGCGCGCCAGCCTAAACGGCTCGTTTCTCATAACATTCATGAGCGTAGTCTGTGCAACATCGTCTAAATTATGCCCGGTTGCCAGCTTATCAAGCTTTAATTCGCGCGCAGCCTTATTCAAAATCCAGCGCCTAAAAACTCCGCAGTACGTGCATGCTGCTTCTCTCCGAACCGCAGGGGGCTCCGCCCCCCTCAGTTTGAGGCTCCTCCCGATCCCCCCGCGCCTTTCAATTTTTGCAACTTCATCCATGCTCTTTCCAATTTCCTTCTTGAAGCTGAAAACTTCATGCTTAACTTTCAATTTTCTGCAGAGCGCGCGGGCATTCTTTAGCAACGCGCCTCTATAGCCTGCAATTCCTTCATCTACGCTTATTGCAATTAATTTCGCGCGCATGCTTTTGCAAACTTCATTCATCAAATAAAGAGTCGCCAAGCTGTCTTTACCTCCTGAAAGTGCAACCCCGATTCGCTCGCCTTTCTTCACCATTTCATACTCGCGAATTGTTCTTTTTACTCGCTTCTCAAAGTAGAAAACAAAAT
>JBDROI010000098.1:0-15934 GCA_043810245.1 Microcaldota archaeon | reverse complement strand
GTAAAGGGATGCGAGATAAGAACGGAAATAGGAGAAGTTCTCGCGCTTTTCATAAACGAAGAAATTAAGGAAAGAAGATTTGTTGAAGTTGTTGACAGAGTGCGCGAGTGCAGAGGCTTGCTCGCGCTTCCGCACCCGTTTGATAGATTAAGAAAAAGCAGGTTTCACGGCGATTTTGAGGAAGCTGCAAACGCAATAAGCGCAGTTGAAGTGTTCAATGCGCGCGTTCTTTTCGAGCAAGATAATAAGAAGGCGCTGGCTTACGCAGTTGGACATGGGAAAGCAAAAATTGCTGGAAGCGACGCGCACTTTCTCTTTGAGCTTGGAAATGGAATTACTGAAGCTGAAGGAAGCACTGAAGAAGAGCTGAAAAAAGCAATGGAGAAGGCGCAGACAAAAGCAAGCGGAAAATCTACTCTTCCGTTTGTTCATGGGCCAACTAAACTAGTAAGAATGTACAGAAGAATTTTTGAGCACCGCTGAGTTGCAGGTTACTGGTTCAGTTCGCGCTTTATATTATAGAGTGCGTCCAAGCGCTTCGCAGTTAATGGATGCGTCATTATTAGCTCGAACGCGCCGTTCTTCTTTTCCTTTTCAATCACGTCCCTTATTTTCTCGTCGTTGCCGGTGTTGAGCGCGCTTACGATGTTTGCCATTCTCAATTTCTCGCTCGTGCTTGGGTTTGCAATGTAGAAGGCGCGCATTGTTTCGTTCTGTGCCTGCGCACCGCGCGCCTGCTGAACTGCGGGCACTGCATAGCTGATTTTCGCGAGCGCGCGCATGAGCGCGAGCGGATTTCGCGTTGCGTAGGCGCTGTATGCATCTGCGTTGTATTCGCGGACGCGCGAAAGATAAAGAACTAGAAGGGTTCCGAGGATGCGTGCAAAAATTGCGCCTATGAAGACGAAGATTGCGGAGCTTCCGCTTCGCTCGCGGCTGTTTCCGCTTCCAAAAACTATTACCAGAAAGTAAAGCAAAACTGGAAGCACGCTCGCAAGAGTCATTATGATTACATCTCTGTGTTTTATGTGTGCAACTTCGTGCGCGAGAACTGCTTCGATTTCATCTTGCTCGAGGCGCTCTAGAAGGCCAGTGTGAACGGCAATGCAGGAGCTTCCTTGTGTTCGCCCAAAGGCAAACGCATTTGGAGAAGAATTGTTTACTACGTAGAGCTTGGGCGTTGGAATTCCTGCAGAGCGCGCGAGGCGCGTAAGCGTGCCTCTAAGCTCGAGCATTTCATTTGGCTTGACTTCCTGCGCATGGGTAATCCACTTAACTAAAATGGGCCCTATGTACCACTGAACTGCGAGAAGAATAAGCGAGAAAATGAGCACGGTTCCGATTCCGAGAAAGCCGCTTGCCCCTGAAAGCCAAAGAATTACTGCAAGAATGCCGGCGACTGCACCGAAAACTAGGGCAGTTGTAACCAACAGCGCCAAATTAAGCTTCTCAATTCCTCGCTCGTAAACCATAAAACCACCTGCTCGATTTTCATCGGATTTTTTCATTTCCAAGAAAGATTCGTGAAATTCATCTCGCGTGCAAACGCGCAGTTTGTATTCCGCAGAAGAGATATAAAACATTAACTCCTGAGCACCTGAAAAAACCTCGAAGGAAGGAGGTAGGTTTAAATACTTAGAGTGAGTTGCCTTAATCATGAAAACGAGAAGAGTTTTACTAGGTGTCCTTTTCGCGCTTTTGATCTTAGCGGTTCCAGCTTATTCGGCATTTACAACATGTTCGTGTACGGAGTGGCAGGACTGTATAATAACAGAGAGCTGTAATTTAACTGGATTCCACAACTACGCAAACGTGAACGTGAGCAACGGCGCTACGCTCGGAGTAAACATAACTCCGTTGATACTCAATATTACGTATAATTTCACCGTGCTCCCTGGCTCTTATGTTAGAGGAGTAGGTGGAGCAGGAGCGTTGAACCTAACTGCGGGAGACACTATCAACATCTCGCTGATAAAGGATGAGGGATACGCGTTTTACTTCAATTTCAGCGCGCCGAACATAACAATAGACTGCATTAATATGAGCACAGCGGAGATCAACAAAATCCTCATTCTTAATGCAAGCAGGTTTGCTACGACTGGAGAACAAATCAATATAACTCATGGTATTCTTGATATTTCTGTAACGAGCGATTTAGTTCTGCCAAAAATATGGGGGCCCGACGGAGATTTGAGGATAAAGGCAAACACGATTTATGTGAATGGCTCGGTGCAGATGGGCGGGCCGTGGGGAAACGGAGGCTTTGTCAATTTAACTGCAGAGACCACTGTAGATGTGATGGGAAATATTACTGCCAACTATCTGAACAGCTTAAGCTGGGGGAGAAGAGCTGTAGTTTGGGTCTACGCGCCCGTTAGAATAAATGTTTCTGGAAATGTCAGCGCCACGAATGTAAACGGCGATGGACTTTGGTCAGACCAAGGCGGAGAAGTAATACTTAACGGAAGCATAGTGCGCGTTATGAACAATGTGCTCGCTGGAGGAGACACAAGCTACCCTGGGAAAATATTCATAAATGCAAGCGATACGTTGGATGTGCGGGGAGTAATAAAAAGCGCAGGAGATGGGAGAACAAATATCACAGTCGATATGGGAAACCCCTTTGACGATGCTAATTTCACTTATTTGGGGGCGTATAGAATTGGAGGAGGAGACCCGGCTGGTAACGTCACGCTCATACTCAGAAACTCAAATTCAATGAACCGCTCTGTGAACATCAGCGGGTGGGGGATAAACGTCATCTCGCTCGCGAGCAACATTACAATTGTGAATATCACAGACGGAAATTATTGGTGGTGGGGAGAATATGGACTCAACATAACCACTAACGAGAGCACGGAATTTTGTGTGCTGGGAACGCTCATACTCAACGGAGTGCCTGGAAGCATAGAGAACACGCTTCTTACTGCAGTTCAGAACAATAATATCAACAGAGGAGGAACTGTTGAGCTGAAGAATGGGAGCTTGTTCATAAACACCACGCAGGTTGACTATTGGATGAAGTCTACTGGAGCGTGGGGGGAGCTTAAAACGAATGTGAGCAATTTCATCAACCTGACAGTTTCTGCCGGAAACTTCATTTCAATTGCAGATGATTTCAATGCAACGATTATTTCGGTTACTGGAGGCTGGGCAAACTTTACATGCGCAACGCTGAATGCAACGAATGTTACGAGTGCCGGCGGAGTTTTGAATGTAAGCTGTTCGATGTCAGTTAATATCACTGACGAGCTTAAAGGAACGGGAGGGCTGGCAAATATCAGCGCAGGTATTCTTCAAGTAAAAAGACTAAATCAAACAAGCAGTAGTGGAGTAATCAGGCTTAACGCGACGGATATAAACATAACCGACACGATTGGGCACGGGGGAAGAATTTACATTACAACTCCGAACAACTTGCTGCTGCCAGATATTGTTGCTGCAGAGAGCAGTGCGCGCCATCTGATTATTTTTGGAAATGAAGTTTATATCGGAGGAAATATCAATGATGGATCGAGTAGAGATGCGCGCGTGTTTATCAACGCGAGCTCGCTGATTAACATCTCGGGGTGGGTCAGGACTGATGCAAGTTGCGTCACTGCGGGATGCACAACTGGAGGAATATTCGAAGCGTGGGCTCCGAACTCCATCAGCATCGGCGGGTATGTTTATGCATCTGCAGGCAGCGCTATAAACAGAGGAGGAACGGTAAAGCTGAATGCAAGCTCAGTTACGGTTCAGGGAGCTGTTCAGGTAGGAGGGGGGGAGTACAGCTACGACCACTCTGAGTTCTTCCTTAATGCGAGCAGCTATGTTGATATACGAGGGCAAATACTGGGTGCAAGCTATAATGCAGTTACTACTATTGTTATGCAGCTTCCAAAACTTACTGAAACCAACATAACGCGGATTTATGCGCCTTATTCCAATTCAACAATTCTTCTAAGCGGAACTACCGATGCAAACATTCCATTCAACCTGACTATTGGAAAGCTAAATATAACTTCGCTTGTTGGAACACTGACGAGCCTCAACCTTTCTAAATACAATTATATTGATGTTGATGATTCTCTTTATTTGGGAAGCGACGGTTCTACTGCATTCGACATAAACGGAAGTTTGATTACAACTGCAACTCCTGCTGATTCGGATTTGATTGCAAGCCTGCAGAGCAATGCTCTTCAGGGAGTTGGAATGCTTGAGCTGAGAGCAGGGAATGTGAATGTTTCTCAAACACAAATTGATCTTTCATGGATTGGAACAAAACTTCAGGCAGTGATGTGGCTTGATGTTTCGCTTTTGAATAATGTAAGCGTTGCGGGAGGAACAATTTTCCTTAACGCGAGCGACATAAACGCAAGCTATTTCCGTGTCACGAGCGGAATGCTCAATATTACTACAAACTCGCTGAATATTTCAACGCTTTACATGAGCGGAGGCGCTGTGAACATAACGATGCCGAGCTGGCAGAGCATACCTCTTAACCCCGCGGGGGGAACGCTCTATTTGAACGTTGGAGACTTGAACATAACAAACATAACTGGAAGCACAGGCACAATAGAAATAACGGGAGAAAACATAACGGTTCTTGACAACTTCACTAGAGCGGGAGGAAGCTTCTTCCTGCGTGCAAACAGGAGCTTGGTGTTCAACACTGACCGCCAGCTTGTAGCAACTAGCGCTACTATGAATATTATAAGCAACGGCGCGTTTAATTTGAGCAACATTTCGCTCGGGGCAAGCGGAATTGTTAGGATAAACACCACTGAGCTGAATATAACGCTTATAACTGGAACTGCAACTACTGGGCGCGTTGAAATCAACGCAAGTTCTGTTTGCATAAAGAGCTATTCGCAGGCACAGAACTTGTCTATAAATACGTCTGTTCTCTGCCCGCAGTTCTTGAATTCGACGACAACGAGCGGAAAGATAACGCTCAACTTTACTAAGCTGGTTTATGAAAACGTAACGGAAGTTGACTTTGGGGCGCAGGTGCTCAATGTGAACGGAACACTTCTTGGGCGCGGCTCGAATATTACGAATAATTTGGTTTACATAAACACGGATGTGAACCCTGGGCTTAATGTTGCTGCAAACATTTCGCTCAAGAATTTGACGGGCATGCTTTACCCATATGTTGTGAAGGACGGAGCAGCTTGCCCTGTTGGAGAGTGCGCAATAACTGGAAGAACTAGAGGAAGCGTGAAAACCCTCAACTTCAGCGTCAGCGGTTTCTCAACGTACTACGCGGGAGATGTTAACATGAGCTGCTCCCCAGAGGCAAACTGGACAATAGACCAGTATGTCGTATGTATTGGAGGAGAATACACAGTAAATAACCTGACGATAGCAGAGAACGGAACGCTTATTCTTGCGTATGCAGTACTGACAATGAACCCTGGAATAGGGATTAACGCATCTGGAAACTTTACTTCGGAGAGCAACATCATCAATGGAAGCACATACTATAACTTCATTGTGCGCTCTTCTGGAAACTTGACAATGTATGGAACGAATGTGAGCAACGCAACTGCACTTACGCTTTACTCAAGCGCTTCCACAATTGAGAAGAGCAAAATTGAGCAGGGTAGAGACGACGGTATTCAGGTGTTCTATGCAAATCCAGTTATTTTTGACAGCGAAATTTTATTCAACAACGGAACGGGTATTTTGAACAGCTTTGCAAATTCAACAATCTACAACTGCACAATAGCAAACAACTCCCGCTCAGGAGTTGTGAACATCAACTCGAGCGCGCAGATTTACAACAACACGATAGTCAACAACTCCGGAAGCGGAATTGGAAACTGGGAGGCAAATGCGAGCATTTCATTTAACATTATTGAGAACAACACGTTGAGCGGAGTTTACAACTATTACTCAACTCCTCAAATTTACAACAACAGCATTCAAACAAACATGCGCGAAGGAGTATGTGATTTAGGAGGCTATGGAGCGCTCTTCAACAACACGTTAACGAGCAACTCCCGCTATGGAATTGTTGGAATAGATTCAGTGCTTGACATCAGCAACCAGTCGCTTGATGACAATTCGCTTGGAAGAGGAATGTGGGGATGGCTTGTTTATGCGTATGTGAATGATACTGAAGGAGTTGCAATAAAAAATGCAAATGTTACGGTTTACAATTCGCTTGGAGCTAATGCTTCGTATAATTTAACATATGCTTCCGCAACGTTCCCGTATACTGGAGACGTGAGCTACAATCTCTCAATTTCGGAATTCCTAAGCAATGAAACGGGCTGGGTGAATGCAAGCTCTGATTCTGGGCCGATTCCATTTGTGCTTTTCCAGAACCTGACTGAGAATGGAGGAAGCGCAGTTAATTACAACGAGCACAACATTACTGCAAGAAAGGGAAATGCTACAAACTCGACGCTTTTCAATATTACGAGCTCGAGAACAGTTGTGCTCACAATCTACTTATCAACGCCTTACGTTGAATTTGCTGCTCCAACTCCTGTGAACAACACGAATGTTTCGGGAGTTGTAATTGTGAATACCTCAGCAACGGACACCAATGATATTGCAGTTACTGAAATCTTCGTTGATTATGTGAATGTTTACAACTGCACGAACTCGTTTGTATGCGAATATTCGTTGAATACTACGCCGTTGGCTGACGGAAACCACACGTTCTATGGACGCGTAAACAGCACAGCTGAAAAGACGAATGAGACGGAAGTGCGCAACTTTACGGTTGATAACTCTGCGCCCCTCATTTATGGGATTACGCTGAGCAATGGGGCAGCGGTTCCTGGAGAAAAAATCTTAATTGGAGTGAACGCAAGCGATGAACTTACTGGGATAAGTGCAGTTTATGCAAACGTGAGCTGGGGCAGCAGTTCTGAGTTGATAGAACTTCCGCTCAACGCAAGCGGGTGGTTCAGCGCAAACTTTTCGAATACAAGTGTGGCGGCTCTTTATACTGTAACGATTTTAGTAAACAATACAGCTGGAGCAGTTAACAATACGAACACCACTACATTCAGAATCATTGCAGCTTCGCCGTTCTATAATATTCCGGAAGCATCCAAGTATCTGGTCGTTGGAGTTTCGGGAGAATGCGCAAATGAAACTGCAACGGTAACGGTTACGGACTGGGCAAGCGGAACTGCTGTTGAAGCAAGTATAAGAATATTCTATAAGACGGATGCAGGCTGGGAAGTTGAGACTACTGGAAGCGGAAGCTTGTTTATATTTACTCCAGTTCAGGCAGGTATTTATGAAGTAGAAGCTTCGTATCCTGGATACTCTCCTGAAAGCGAGCAGTTTACAACGCTCCAGTGCGCTAAGGTTAGTGCGTGTATAGAGAATGCCGACTGCCCAAACGGCTATTGCGATGTTGCAACGGGTACGTGCGCCTCCTGCACTGCTGATGAGCAGTGCGACAGCAATTTGTGCGTAAACGGCGCGTGCTTTGCCTGCACTGCATACTTCCAGTGTGAGAGCAATTACTGCAAGGATGGAGTATGCACTTCCTGCTCTTCGGATAATGAATGCCCAACTGGGTTGTGCAAAGATGGAGTGTGTGCTGAATGCGAGGGAGATGATGAATGCCTAAGCGACCTTTGCGTTAGCGGAAGATGCCTGCCATGCACTGCAAACTGGCAGTGCGAAAGCGGACTATGTAAGAGCGGAATCTGCACTTCGTGCTCAAATGATTTGGAGTGCTCGCCTCAGCTTTGTTTAGATGGAAAGTGCTCCTACTGCACCTCAAATGAGCAGTGCTCAAAGACGAATTATTGCAATGTTGACAGCGGGCTTTGCGAGTGCAAACCTGGGGGCATTGAATGCGGAGAAAACGCTGAATGCTGCGGAAAGAACTGCATTGAGGAAACGAAGAAATGCGCTTCTTGTACAAGCGATGCTGAGTGTCCGTTTGGATTCTGCGAAAATGGAGAATGCAGGTGCTCCAAGACTGATTTGGTGTGTGTTTCAAATCTAGGAAGCAATGCAATAAGCAGCACGGGAAGCGGACTTGGCAATGACAACGTAAAGAATGAAACACCTCCGGTGAAAGTTGTAACTGAATGCCAGCTGAACTACGCATGCTCAAGCGAAGAGGACTGCTGTGGTTCGCCTTGTCTCTCGGGCAAGTGCTCTTGCAGTGTTAAAGCCTGTTACTCGTCTGCTGAGTGCTGCGAGGGGTATTGCTCCGAAGGCAAATGCACAGGTGCGCCGAAGCTGAAGATTGCTTACCTTGAAACTGAGATAAAGGACGGGTGCTCTGGAATTGCTGAAAATGTCGGAGGATTTGGAGTTCTTTTGTGCAATGGGATTTGGGCTGTGCTTCCAATACTTGCGCTTCTTGGAGGGTTCTCTGCTTCGAGAAAGTATGATAATAAGTTAGTGCAGGTTGCAGCAGTTCTTCTGCCTCTGCTCGTTGCGCTTCTAGTGATCCCGCTTCTTGGAATTGGGGTTGCGCTTTTGGAAGTAGTTTACATATTTACGAGGAAAAAGAGTTCAGGAGTTTAGCTCGTTTGGATTTTAGAGCTCGTAGATATCGAAGTCTAGTTCTCCGTTTTTCTGCAGTTTGTTTGCAAGTTCATCAAGAACGAGCTTCTTTATTTTTTCGTATTTTTCTTTTCCAACTTCTACGTTGCCGACTGCATAGCGCTTGCTCTTCGTGTTGAAGCAGAAGAGGCAGTCAGTTAATCCTTCGCAGTTGTGGCAAAAAAGCGAATTTGAGCAGTTAGTGCACCCGTCCATTTCAAAGCAGGAGGAGAGGTTCACGGAATCGTGGCAGTTTATGCAGAACTTGGAGTAAGTAATTTTAGAGCAGCCGAAGATATATTCGCAGTGCGAAGGATGGTTGCAGTAGGCGCCGTTTTTTGAGTAAGTCATGTCGAAAACGCGGTAGGAGTTTACTCCCGTGTACGCGCACGGAGTTTCAATGTTGTTTTCGTTGTTTCCTTCGTAGTAATGCACGCGGAAGAAGAATATGCGCGCCAGCTTTTCCATTAGTTTCTTCAAGCTGAGCTCTTCGCCTTCTTCAAGCAGAATATGCTCTTTCGCGAGCTCCAATGCTTCCTCTGCGTTGACTGCGCGCTCTTTTGGAACATGCCTCCAGTAGTAAAGGGGCGCGAACGGAGTTTCATTGCCAAAAGCGGTTTTTATAGTTCGTATTTTGGTTACGCGCTTCTCGAGAAGCTTTTCGTAGTTTTTCAGCGAGCCTATTTCACGGCCGAAAATTAGCTTGCACGTAGTTTTAAATGCTTCGTCTATTTTCCTGAAATCCGTAGGCGCTTTTGATTTTTTTGGAACGTTTATTTTCGGCAGAGTAAGCTTATTTGGAGGGGGAAATTCAAAGAGCGAGTAGAAGCGCTTGTTCTTCTCGATGTACTCGCGGCTCTCGTCAATGAGCTTTTTTCTTAGCTCAAAGTACTTGTCTTTCTGAAGCTCTAGATTGCCGATTACATGGTGCTTGGAAATTTGATTTGCTGAGAACATTATGTGCGAAGAACCAACGCAGCTGGTTGAGAAGAATAAATCGGAGCTGTTTACTGCAAATTCAGATTCGAAAGAGCGCACGAGATTGTCTGCACCCGAAACGCGTATGAGATGCTTGCAGCGCAGGAAAAGCGAGGAGCCGAAAATGTACTCGCAGTTGTCCCGTATGTAAGAGGAGTAGGCAACATATTTTGAGCGCAGAACGTTGTGCGAGTCGAGAACATAGAAGCTGTCTGTGCAGTTGTCGCTTCCTTCGATGAATGAAGAATTTCCAAAGCTCTTGCTTCCCGCGTAGTAGAAGCGGTCGCTGAGCGCTTCGATGACTGAGTCTAGGTCTTTTAGCTCGTTTATGTTTAGCTTGAATTCCTTTGAGAAGTCAATTTCGCCTTGGGCGAGAAATTTTGCGTCTTTTGGGTAGTTTTCAGTAGAAACAATCACTTCCTTGCCCGAAAGCGCGGAGCGCCTGCGGACTACGGGGTAATAATCGCGCAGCATGTAGTCTTTAAGCTCATCCAGAGTTACATTGCATTCGCCAAAAATAAGAGTAAACGTTTTCTGGAAAGCTTTGTTAAGCTCTTCCTTAACTTCCATGGAGCTTACCTGCTTAATAGCTTATTGCGCTTCCTAACTGCTCTGATTTACTGCTTTATCCTTACTGCGTATTTTCCTGGAGTTTTCGCCCCTATTTTCTTTGCGAGCTCGGATTTTTCTGGGTCAAAAATCACCATATAGCTGCTCCAGCGCTCAGTCAAATCAGATGAATTGCAGTTTGGGCACGTGTGGCCTTCTGGAATTATATAATGGCATGCCTTGCAAGCTTTTTCAACCATTCAATCGCCTCGAAATATTATTCCTCTTTCTTTTCTTTTTTGGGCTTCTTTTCCTTTTCAGCCTTTTCTCCCTTTTCTTTTTCCTTCTTAGGCGCTTTTTCTCCTTTTTCGCCTTTTTCCTTTGCTTTCTCGGCGTCCTCAATCCATTCCAGCTTTCCCAAACCTAGAGGGCGCATTGTCAAGCCGGCTTTGGTTTCGAGAATGCTGTTCTTCATGCTTACAGTAGAAATCTTAGCGCGCACTGAATCTTCTTTCTTGAGAGTTTTCTTGCTCTCTCTTCCTACGAAAGCAGGTATCTTCTTGTTGTAGGAAAGGAAGTCGTTTGTAATTTGAGAAAGATGCGCAAGCCCTTCGAGCGGACCCATTCTGATGAATGCGCCGAATTCAACTACTTCAGTAACTTCGCCTTCGAATACTTCGTTTACCTCGGGGTAGAAGGCAAGAACATCAAAAGTAACGCTGTGGTATGAAGCTCCGTCGCCCGCAATCACGGTTCCGTCGGTTATGTCGCGCGCGTTCCAAACCGAAAGAACTATTCCCAAATCCTTGTCCACTTTGCGCTCGTATTTTTCGCGCAGAATCTGGATTAGAGCCTGCGAGATTTCCATGGAAAAATACTTCGGCGGCAGGCGCACTGAATCAATAATAGTGTGAACTCGGTACATAACATCACCAACTAGAGGTACATTATTATGTATGGAATGATTTTTAAATACCACGCTCTCTCGAAAGGCAATGATTTAAGGGAATAACGCGCAAATTAGATTATGGAAAGCCTACTTGAGCAGTTGAAGCGATTTCACGGGCATCTCGGTCCTTACGCCGTAGTCGGCTTTAGGATGGGGAAGCTCGCAAGCGAGGAGCTCGGAGTTAAGGGAAAGGGGCTGCGCGCTCTCGTGAAAACAGGCGGAAAACCTCCTCTTTCATGCATAATAGACGGAATTCAGTTTTCTTCTTCGTGCACGCTCGGAAAGGGCAATATTGAAGTGAGCGCAGAAGGGCGCGCAGAGGCAGTTTTCTCAGTAAATGGAAAGAAGCTCGAGATTAAGCTTAGAGATTCGGTGAAGAAGAGAATAGACGAAAACACTACGCACGAGAACGAAGAAGAAATTGCGCTCGAGATTTGGGAAATGGAAAAAGAGAAGCTTTTTGAAGTACGTGCCTAAGCAACTGGCGGATTAGACAAAGCCGAGATAATTTTTTTCCTTCAAAGTTATTACGCGCAGTTTTTGCTTCTGAAGCCTTCTTCGCAAGTCAAAATCAGACGTGCAAACTACTGCATGCTCTTCCTTGGCGAACTTGACTATCCAGTCGTCCGCGTATTTGTAGTTAAAGCTTTCGAGAATTTTCACATTGTGCTTCTCAAGCAATCTAAGCGCAAAGCGCGCTGCAATTCCGTCTTTTCCTTTTCCGCGCGCAATAGTGCCTAATTCCTTTATAACAGAAGAGCAGGTAACAACTTCGAAGGGTTCGTCCATGAGGCGCGCGAGCTCAGCAAATATGTCGACCTTGAACTGGATGGGAAGCATGAGCGCGTTCGTGTCGAGAACTACTTTTTTCATGAGTTAATTGGTTCTGTGAAAGGTTAAAAACGTTCGCGCGCATATCCGAATTATGAAGCTCTCTCTCGACTTAACTAAAGACATCAACGAGAATGCCGCGCTCTGCTACGAGCGCGCGAAGCGCGCAAAGGAGAAAGCTGAAGGCGCGAAGAAGGCGCTTGAGACTACGCAGAAGGAAGTGCTTGCGCTTGAACGCGAGGAGCAGAAGCCAAAGCAAGAGAAAAAAGTGCGCGTGAAGCGCGAGCTTGAGTGGTTTGAAAAATTCCATTGGTTTGAGTCGAGCGACGGCTTTCTTGTTTACGCAGGGCGCGATGCACAGCAGAACGACTTGATTTATTCTCGGTATTTGCAGGAGAATGATTTGTTTTTCCATGCAGACATTCAGGGCGCGCCTGCAACTGTAGTCAGAAATGGAAAGGAAGCACCTGAAAAAACTCTTCTTGAAGCTGCGCAGTTCGCAGCAAGTTACTCGAGCGCGTGGAAAGTGGGTGCTGCTTCTGTTGATGTCTATGCAGTTGAGAAAAGCCAGCTTTCAAAGCACGCAAGCGGAGGTTTTGTGGGCAAAGGAGGGTTTGCAATTGCTGGAGAAAGAAAGTGGTTCAAAAATACGCAGTTGGCACTAGTTATTGGAGAAGGAGAAAAAGGAGTGCTCGCGATTCCTGCGCGTGAGGCGCGAACGTTCAAGCAGGCAGTTAAGCTTATTCCTGGAGGAAAGAAGGAGAAGGGAGAAATTGCAAAAGAGCTCGCAAAAAGATTTGCGTTGGATGCGAATGAAATTCTTCAAATTCTTCCGAGCGGGAATACGCGGATGAGCGAAAGAGAGAAGGGCGTATAACTGGGCTCGTGTTTGTTTAGCCAAATGCCCTGCTTCGTTTATTTTTCTTTGTTCAGGAGCAATAGAGGAAAGAATTTATAGCCTGAATGATAAAGAAATTTATGCCAGTCTTGAAGAAAGAGGAGTACAAACCAATCGTCTCGTTTTCGGAATTTCAACCTCTCCTTGAGCCTGGCGCCGTTTCGAATGTAAAATCAGATCGAGAAGCGAGGATAGAGAAAAAACTTGGCTGCCATGAAATCAGCCGCGAAGACTTTGAAAGAGTGATGATGCCCGTGTTAGACCGATACGTTAAGGAGAGGTTTAAGAAAAGGCTTGATGCATGCACTGATTTGGAAAAGGCGGAAGCAGTATATGAGGCAGTAAAGGGAGAATACAAGACGGGAAATGCAGGGGTAATACGCAAGGGCGGCTTGTTGGGGATAAAACTCCAACTTGTGGAGGAAAGAGAAAGCGAAGGCCCATTTACTGCATCGGAAGCATTAAAGAATAGAAGAGGAGATTGCGACGAGCTTTCGCTTCTTTTTATTGCAGTTGCGAAGCAGTTAGGAGTTGAAAATGTAGGATTAGTAGTAGTTAGATGGGATGTAGTAGCTGGAATAGAAGAAGGACATGCTTGTGCATTAACTACTAAAGAAGGAGAATCAGTAGTTATTGATCCTTCGATGCACATTTTTGAAAAGTTTGGGCGGCATGGTGTAAGAAATGCAGGGAAAAAAGAAAATTTGGAACAAAACTTGGAATTTAAAGAATTTTTAAGAGACCGATGGAGCAACGTTTTCAAAAGGGATGAAGGAACTGGCATTAGGGAAGTTGTACGAATTAATATCGTTACTGAAGAACGAGGATATGAATCGATTCATTGCAGTGAGATGGCGGAGTATCTTAATAGAAAAATTGACGGGGAGCTGAAGAAAGGTAATATAAGCGTGGAAGATTATTTGCATGAAGCAACAGCAAAAGCAAAAGAAGCGCTAGAATTAAATGGTGAGAATGTAAACGCACGCACAAACTTATTTGGTATTTATTTGAACTGGATCAAATACTGCTATAAACTGAACGACCTGCATAAGTTAAATTATTTTGTGGACGAAGCGTTAAAACAAAGGAATTACCTTGATGGTGTTAAAAACGTAGGAGTGTATTTGAATACTGCAGATATCCACTTCCAAACAGGCCAAGAAAAGCTAAGAGAGGGACAGACGAACGAGGCATACGCACGATTTGAAAACGCGATTAAAGAACTTGAATTAGGTCTAGTTGTTTGCATAAAAAGCATAGAACAAAACAACTCCGAGCCACTAAAGGAACTACCATCTAGATTACGGGAATTTGTACAAAAAAGTACATTGAACGCTTATAATCAAGAGATTGAAATGTGTTTGAAAATAGCCGCATGCTACCAAGTAATGGGAAAAGAAAATGATGCGCATGACTGGGCTGTAAAATCATATGGCTTGGAGAAAGAAAAACTTGACTTTGAAAAGCGGTTTTCTAGATAGTAATGAGAAGCTAGTCGTTATGAGGTCCATTCCAGGGATTAGTTTTAGAGCGCTCTGTTATGGCTGCACCGATTGCTCTTAATCCTTCATCACTTAGCGTATCGATATGCTTAATCGCCTCTTTGGTTTCTGGGCTAAGACTTGTGTTCTTGGCGTTAAAATCTCTTGCAATGAACATAGAGGCAACCCCGAAGAAGGTTATAGTTGTTACTGCCATGCCGACTTTTACTGCCGGTTTTTTAGTTATACGCTTAATTGCCTGGAAGATAGTTTCGCGTCTAGCGAGCTCTTGATTCTGAGCAAACCTCCCATTCACTACTGCCATACGGTCTCCCATAGCAGTAATTGGGCGTTTTGCAGTATTTAACCCTTTCCACGGGTGTTTTTTGTATTTTGGAGGAAAACTAGGGAGATAATGGAGTTTTTAGGCGTTCGGCGCGTCGTAGCTGTTCTTTTGCTCTTTTTAATCATTCCAACTGGAAACAGCAAACTAATCCTTTGAGCAGTTGAATTCTTTCAGCGAGCGCTGTTTCGTGTCCGCAATGTGCGTTCGAATTATTTTGCGCGCGCTGTCGTAAATGTCTTCAACGCATCCAGTTGCTTCCAGCAAAACGATTGTGCGCATCTCCTTGAAATTTTCGTAGTATTTCTTGAACTCTTCGTTTACTTTGTTGAGGTATTCCTCGTCGTCCTCGCCCCATTTAGTCATTGTGGTTCTTCTTCTGTTCTTTATGCGCTCCACGAGCGCTTCTGGAGTTGCCCAAAGAACGATTTCCAAGTCAGGAGTTTCTTTTGGAACCGCAGTAATGATGTCTTCAAAAATCCTGAACTCCTTTTCAGAAAGAAGAGATTTTCCGTAGATTATTAAATCGTGCCACCATCTGTCCGTAATAAGCACTGAGTTGTTGTACTTCTTTATTTCTTCTTCGCGCAGAATTAATTGGCGCATGTGCCACAGTTCTCCAAGAAGCCGCTCAGGGCTTTTGGGGCCCAGGCGCGGAGGCGGAATCATTGTGTCTAAAACTTCAGGGCTATACTGCCAGCCGTTCCTGCGCGCGAGCAGTCTGCAGAGCGTGGATTTTCCTATCCCATGAACTCCGCTTATAGAAATGTACATGAGGAACTGTTTGGCTTGAAATGTTTAAATAGCCCTACGCGAGGCAAAGATTTAAAGAGGTAAAGATCAAGCTTAAGCATGAAGGAAGCAATGCTTTATAAAAAGCTCAAGGAAAGCTCGGTTGAGTGCGCGCTCTGCTCGCGAAGGTGTAAGATAGCAGAAGGAAAGCGAGGCTTCTGCGGAGTGCGCGAGAACCGCAAAGGAACTCTTTATTCGCTTGTTTACGGCAAATGCTGTTCGCGCGCAGTAGATGCAATAGAAAAGAAGCCGTTCTTTCACTTCTTTCCAGGAACGCAGGTGTTTTCGTTCGCAACGGTTGGATGCAATTTTAGATGTCTTCATTGCCAAAATTGGGAGATAAGCCAAGTGCGCGAAATCTTTGGAGAAGACATTTCTCCAAGCGAGCTTGTTGAGCTCGCGCGAAGAACTTCTGGAATTGCTTACACGTACACGGAGCCCACTGTTTTCTTTGAGTATGCTTATGATACTGCGAAGCTTGCGCGCGAAAAAAAGCTCTACAATGTTTTTGTAACCAATGGATACATGACGCCCGAGACAATTGCGAAGATGGACGTGATTGACGCGAGCAGAATCGACTTGAAGGCGTTCACGGAAAA
>JBDROI010000097.1:0-7063 GCA_043810245.1 Microcaldota archaeon | reverse complement strand
GTTGAAGTAAAATTAGCAAAACTAAATGATTGAATATTTATTCAAATGAATTATAGATGAAGTTTACAGATTCGGCATAACCTCTGCCTGAATCGGTGTGATTTAAAATTTTAATAGCAAAAAAATTATCCCCGTAAGTATCCGTATTAACTTGGCCGTCTACCGAAACACAAACGATATCACCATCATTCACCTGAATGGTATAGTCAGCTCCATCGTATTTAAGATTTGAACAATCTTCTTTTTTTAAGCTATCAAAATTCGTTCCAGAAACAATTTGGAATAAAGAAACACGACAAGAGTCATATTTTCCAAGACTAAACCACCCATATAATCGTCCTATTCCCCCATATTGATAACCGGTTGATTGCCATTGAAATTGACCTTTACACTCTCTCTCAAATAATTGATTACTTACGGTATCAAATGTTTGCAGATGTTTAATAGTGTAAACTGGTTCTACTCGGGGATTGCCGTTATTAAAAACTAAAAAATAAGCAGAAGCAATTATTGCTAAAACTATCAAAACGATGACAAGTTTCATGATCTAGTTAGTAGGATATGTGGTTTTTAATTCTTTCCAGCTGGCATATCGAGGCGCGATTGAAATTTAAAAATCAGTAGGTTTTGTTCGCTAATACTCTGTTCGCGCTTTGAACTCCTCGACGAAGCGGACTGTGTTTTTTGCCCCGTTCTGCCCGTTCTTTGCCTGCTCCGAAAGGCGCGCGAGATTTCTGCGGTAGCGCGAGTAGTTGTCGCTGATGTTTTTCAGCTTTTCGGGGAATTTTTCGAGTTCGCTTATTTGGAGAGATTCTCCCAAGCCGAGCTCAACGAAGCGCTTCGCATTGGAGAGCTGCTCGGGCTGGTTTGCGTCTGGAATGATGAGGGCAGGTTTCGCTAAAATGATTGATTCCATTATGGAAGAATGTCCTGCGGGAATTACGAGAATATCTGCGCGCGCCATGTATGGGAGCAGATCGGGGATGTACTTGCGAATTTTAACGTTTCTGTAGTCTTCATTTTTCTTTGCGAAGAGCGCGGAAATTAGAATGTCGAAATTGCGGGTTTTGCGCGAGATGGAAATGAGCTTTTCGAAAAGCCCGCTTCTGTAGGCTTGCCCGCCCATTGTTACGAGAACGCGCGGGCTTTGCGCGCGCCAGGAAGGAGAGCTTGTTTCCTGGGAAGAAGAAAGAATGGAAATCGGGCCCATGAAATTTGTTTTCTTTCTGGTTGAGTAGCGGCGCGAAAGAATAGGCAAGCAGATTGTGTCGGGGGGCTTGAAGTCTGGAATTAGAATTTCATCGCAGAAGGAAAAAGGAGTTGAAAGCGGAACGTTGATAACCTGGCTTATTAGATGCGAAACGTTTGCTTTGCTTCTGAGCGAACGCGCGAGCTTTGTAGGAGAGAGACGCTGGAGAAGAGTTTCCTCTTTTTTAATTATTTGGTCGTGGTTGTTTTGGAATTCGTAGAAGGAAGTTTGGTTGGTTAGGTAAAATGCTGGAAGCTGCAAACGATAGCTCGCAATGAGCGGGGAAAAGCGCGAATCTGAGATTACTGCATCGATTTTGTTGCTAGTGATGAATTGTCGTTCTATGAGATACGCGCGCAAGAAATCCGGGGAAGTGCTTGAAGTCTGGAGAAAACTGCGCGCCAGGTTGAAGCTTCCTTTTGAGCCTACCATTTTTGCTTCTGGAAAAGTTTCAATAGTTTTTATGCCGAATGAGCGCAGGCGCTCGAGGGCGCTTCCGTAGCAGGCAACTGTAACTTCGTGCTCCTTTGCAGAGAACGCACGCTGGAGGGCAACTGCGCGCGAGGTGTGCCCAAAACCTTCTCCGCATGATGAAATCAGAATCTTCATGCTTAGGCTTTTGCCCGAAATGGTTAAATAGTTTTTATGCGTAGAAAAATGCATGTGGGGGGTTTAAAAGGAATCTCATTAGGTTTAGTTCTCCTGCTTATTCTAAGTAATCTTGCTCCGCTTGCTTCTGCATATTCTTCGTTCAGCGAGCTTGAGTTTTTTCCTGTGCACTACGAGAGATATTGGGCAGGGTATGGTATATTTGGATGCGGGGGAGTCATGGTAGGCGAAAAACTGTTAGGAACCTGTGATGCGATAGATAGTATAGAAGCGCTCAGAATTAACGAAGTAAAATTCTCCGCAAAAGAGACGCTTGCGCGTCTTGAGAGAAGCGGAGGAAAAGAAGATTTTGCTGTTTGCGTAAATAAAATCGAGCAAGCAGAGGCAGGAGTAGACGCAACAAAGAGATTAATGAATGCTCCTTTGAAAGTTTTGGGAAAGGCAGTTGTAGAGATTGAAAGCCTGTGTTCGCTTGGGTTTTCTGGCTTACCTGCAGGCGAGCCAGTTGGGCAGTATTCGGCCTATTGCGAGGTTTTTCCGGCTTACACCGAGGCACTTGAAAACACCGCGCTTGCGCTCGAGAGCGCGGGCGAATGCTCAAATGAGATTGCGCTTGTTCTTGACGAAGATATGGGGGAGCTTGAAGAGATGGGCGCGGATTATGATGGGTACTCTGGAGAAGCCGCGCAGATTTATGCCGAAGCGCGCGCGAGCCTAATTAAGATGGAAGGGCTTGAGAATGGAAGCGTGCTGGTTTCTGGAAACGAAGGGTTTGAGGAGATGTTCGTGCGCGCGAGATGGCGCGCTGAAGAGATTCAGAGCGCGTTTGAGAAGGCGCCCGCAAAGCTTGAGTTTGCGAGAGCGAGTGCGGTTCCGGAAGCGCTCGATTATGTTTTTGGTGAAAACGGAGTTTTAGTTTCTGCATCTGCCTTTCACGCAAGACTTGTTTCTGCAAAGCAGAGCATGGAAAAAGAGTATGCAACGCTGGAAGCAGGCACGAAGCTGAAGGTTGAAAGAGCAAAGGCAGATGTTGTGGAAATGAATGGAAACGGTTATGGTAAGATTGACGAACAGAAGCTCGCGCTTTTCGGAAGCTCTGGAGATTTCGCCGGATTTTCCTCAACACCTGCGAGGCAGTACGCAGAAATTGAGTATTTGGTGAACAATAAAGGAGTGGAAGCGGGCGCGGAGAGATTGCATGGTGAAGCGCTAGAGCTGAAAAAGAAGACTGCGGCTGACAATTATCTTGCGCTTGCAATTGAGAGGATGAAGGAAGCAGATGCAAAACTGGTGGAATCTCAAGCGCGAATTGCTGTGCTGAAGAATGAAGTTGAAGAGATGGAAGTAAATGCGGAACGCATTGCTGAAGAAGAAAAAGAGAAGGCGCAGGCGCAGCTTGACGGGTTTGAAGCAAGCAGCAGCTACTCAAAGGAAATTTTTGAAGAAGCAGAGCGGGAGAAGGAAGAGGGAGATAAGTTGCTTGAAGACGCACGCTTGAAGAAAGGCTGGGAAAAACTTGATAACTGCGAAAAAGCGCTTGAGAATTATGCAAACGTGAGCAGAATTATTTCCCCAAAGGAGGAGTTTGAGGCGGAGCTGAAGGCAGTTGCAAACAGCTGGCTGAAGAAGTTGGAGACGGCGATCAATAAGGCGACTACAGACGAGGTAGACGTTGAGTTCGAGAAAGAGCGCGCGGGTGTGATTTCGGAACTTCTCAACATGTCGCGGAATGACACGATTGTGAAAATTCGCGAGGAGGCAAAAGCGCTTGTTGAAGGAGTTTATTTGAAAGCTGGAAATAAGTACGCGTATTTAAATGGAGAGAGAAAGGAGCTTCTGGAAGTTTTGGAAGTGCTCGTTGACGAGAACCCAGTTGGGTGGGCAAGCGAGGCGAAAATGTTTGCGGAGTATGACCGAGCGTATGTTGTTGAAGAAAAGTTTGACGCAAAGCTTGCACTTGGAAGTTTCAAGAAAGTTGCGGATGAATATGCAGAGTTAAAGCTGAGAATGGAAACGGAAATGGGAAGCTGGCTAAAAACGCATCTGCACAATTATGCGGAAATACGCAGAAGTTTTGAGGAGATTCCAACTCTTGACGAGAAGGCAAGAGTTTATGTAGAGATTGCGCTCGAGAACAGAATGAACGCGCGCTATTCGAAGCCGCTTGCAGTTGAAGTCAAATTGAATTATGCAGTGACTGCGAGCAATGTTGAAGAGAAAAGCGGGGAGATTTCAGGGATTGCCTTTGGAAGCGAAAAACTGACGCTGTTCTTCAGCGGAGTTGAGCCGAAGAAGAGCTATTTTGTGAAGCTTGTTGTTGATGAAGTTCTTGCGCGCACTAGTTCAACGAGCGAGAAGGTTGAAGTGCTGAGCGAGAGCGAATTGAGAAGGAGCAAGGATGTTAAATTCAACGCAGAGGAAGAAATTGGAAAGCTTAGAATTGTGGATGAGTTTGCATGCAGACCCGACGTTGTTGAAGTTGTTTATAGGGGAAGAAAGGGGAAAGCAAATATTTATGGAGAAGAAGGAGATTTCTATGCAGAAGCAATAATTTCTGGAGTTGAAAAAGGAGCGAGCGGAAAGCCGGCAACGCTTCTTTATTTGACATATAATCCGTATGAAGTGAAGAAAGAGAATTTCAGTGCAACTGCAGATGGAGAAAAGACACGCGTGAGCTTTAGAGTTGAAGTTGAAAGTGCGTGCGAGGAGCTTGTTGATGCTCCTGTTCTCGTGGTTGCTCCTGCGAATGGAAGCTTGATTGCTTCGAGTGTTTCTGTAGTGGGTTTAGGAAACGAAGTAAAAGGAAAGAAAACTGCGGAAACGAACGCAGGAGTTGCAATTTCGTGGAAAGTGCCGTTGTTGATTGGAGGCGAGAGCGCAGTTTATGTAGTTGAGTACGAAGTTGAAAACAGCGGGGAATACGCATCGCGATTGTATGAAACGCTTGCTCCGATGGTTGGAAATTTGAGTAGTGTGCTGTTGGAAAGCGAGCTTGAAAGCGCGAAGCAGTTAATCGACCAAAAGAAGAATGATGAAGCAGTGAAGAAGCTTCTTGAGATTGAAGAGAAAGCAAATGACTTGAGCGGAAAGAATGGATTGAAGAGGGATGCTGCGTTCAGCGAGCTTGAGCGCATGAAAAGCGAGAGTGCAAAACTGCGAGAGCTTGAGATTGAACTGAAGAAAGCGGGCTTGGAGAAAGCTGGAAATACGGCGGGGAAACTTGCGGACGAAGTTGAAGAATTTGAGAGTTCTGCTGAAAGACTCCTTAATGACGAAGAAATTGAGAAAGCTGCGCTTGAGCTTGCAAAAGCCGAGAAGAAGCTCAAAGAGCGCGGGTTTGTAGATAGCATAATTGCATATTCAAAAGAAACGCTTGCGGGAGTGGGGGCAGTAAAAGAAAGGGAGATGCGCGTTTATTGGCTGAATGGAGCGAACTATCCTTCGGAGACGCTTGGGGAAGCTGAGCACCTTTGGGAGCTTGCAAACGAGCAGATTGGAAATGAAAGCTATGCTGAAGCGCTCAGAACGCTTGCGGAAGTGAAGGGGAAAGCACAGGAAGCGGAAAGCAAAGTTGCAGTTGCGGCTGAAGCAGTTTTTGATGAGTATGCTGGAAGGAGCTCTGAATTTGCAGAAACACGTGCGCTTGCGCTTGAGAAGCTTGCAGAGGTAAAAAAGGCGCTCAAGGTGAGCGTTGGAAGCAAGGTTCCTACGCGCGGTGCGCCTGTGCTTTCAGTGGATGCTGATGCGCTTGAAAGCGAAATTACTTCTGCAACGAAGCATCTTGATAATGTTTTTGCAAGCATAGGAAAAACTAGCAACAAAACCAAGTATGTGGTTGAGAATGCGGAGAATTTGTGGAGCGTGAGCAGCGAACTTGGAAAGCTTGAGGAGAATGCAGAAATATTTGGGAGCGAACTTTCGGCGCTGAATGAAAGCGCAGGAAAAGCAATAGCAACAACGTATGCGGCGCTGAAGCAGTTGAAAGGAAGCGTGCCCGAAGGCAATTCGCAGTATGCAAGCGAACTGGGAAAACTCAATGCAAATTTTGCAGAGGCGCGCGATGCACAGGAAGAAGGAAAATATGCTGATTCGCTTCTTCTCTCAGCTTATGTGCAGGATCGCTCGAACTATTTGATGAAAGAGCTTCAGCCTGCAAAAAACACGGGAAATGGAGAACGAGAACTCTGGATTGCAGGGCTTTCGCTCGCATTTTTAGTCTTGCTCGTGGTTCTGTTCATAAAAAGAAAGAAACCAGAAAAAAACTTTGCAAAAATTTTAAGGCAGAAAGACTAGGGCAACAGAGAGGTTATTCTTCGTCCTCTTCGTCAAGATCTTCCTCATCCCATTCTTCTTCATCTTCATTGTCAACTTCTTCTTCGTCTTCTAACATTTATTCACCTCTGGCGAAGCATCTTGTCGTTATGTATTTCTGGAAAAATTTATATACCTTTCCGCATGAGCGCTTAACGCGAGATTTCTCTGAAGTTTACGCCTGGGTAAACTGCGTTTGAACCCAGCTCTTCCTCGATGCGGAGCAGTTGGTTGTATTTGGCATTTCTGTCGCTTCTTGCAGGCGCGCCGAACTTGCTTTGACCTGCAGCAATTGCAACCACTAAATCTGCAATGAAGGGGTCTTCGGTTTCTCCTGAGCGGTGCGAAACCACGACGGTCCAGTTGCTGTTGAATGAAAGTTTTGCTGCGTCAAGAGACTCTGAAACGCTTCCAATCTGGTTCACCTTGAGAAGCAAGCTGTTCACTGCCTTCTGCTCAATCGCTTTCTTTATGAGCTTGGGGTTCGTGCAGAGCAAATCGTCTCCTATTATTTGGATTCCGAGTTTTGAAGTCATGAGCGCCCAGCCTTCCCAGTCATTTTGGCTCATTCCGTCTTCAATGGAGATGATTCCATATTTTTTCACTGCTTCTGCATAGAAATCAACGAGCTCTGCTGAAGTGTATTTCTTGTCAACGATGGTGTATGTCTTGCTTGCCTCGTCGTAGAATTCCGAGGAGGCGCAGTCGAGAGCGGGCTTCATCTCGTTTTTGTAGCCTGCTTCTTCAGCTGCTTTCAGCATGAGCTCGAGGCGCTCTTCGAGCGTGTTGATTGGAGGAACGAAGCCGCCTTCGTCTCCGATGAGCGTTGCGCGCGCTCCGAATTTCTTTTTTAGAAGCCCTTTGAGCGTGTGGTAAGTTTCTGAAGACATGCGG
>JBDROI010000096.1:0-8923 GCA_043810245.1 Microcaldota archaeon | reverse complement strand
ACAGCTCCTCCATAATACTCTCTTTCATACGCGAGCTTTGCAGTTTTTATGTGGCTTTCCGCGTCTCCATTGACGTCTTCCGAGTACACACTCGAATAGTTCTGCGCCTCCTCAATTCTCCTCTGCGCATACCCTTTAAGCAGGCTTTCATTCAGTTCTTCGCCTTCATAATCGTCTCCTGCTTTATACATTTCATTTGCAACCCAGCACCAATTTTCAGCATAAATCAAGTCGCGAAGAGTTGAAAGAAGTTCTTCTTCGCCTTTTCCTTCAACTCCATCAAAGCTCTCAACTTTGTCTCTTGCCCAAACTTCGCGTGCCTCTCCCCCAAAAACAAACTCTGCATTATTCAGATTAAGCGCAGGTTTTTCCAGCGAATTCAAGCACACGCGCACTCTTTCAACGCGCAGATTCAACGCGCTTTCAGTAACCTCGTGGTTCTTCAAAAACTTCGCGTCAGCCCATGCGAGAAACGCAGTGTTAGCTCCAGTGTAGAAGAAGCGCTTTTCAACGAGCGTGTTTGCAATTTCAAGCTCATTCTCAAAGTAAGCTCTAAAATCCTGCACGCGCGCATTCTCGCTGCCCGTAATTCCATCAATCTCCTGCTCGCTTTTCTCAATCATCTTCCGCGCAATCTTCTCAAACGCCTTCATTTCGCTCGAGTTTGTTTCAGCAAGCGCCGTCACGTCTGGAAGTGCATTTCTCGCGAGCTTCTTCGGCTCAGGAAGCGGAGTTTCTTCAGACGCAAAAACAACGCTCTGCGCTTCTTCAATGCTCGAAACTTCCACAACTCTAATGGGCCATTTTCCTTCAAGCTCAGCAAAAGCAATTCTCTCGTAAATTCCCTGCTGCGGCACAAGCATTACTTTAATTCCTTTTTCCGCAGCCGCCTTTGTCTTTTCAACAACTCCCCCAACTGCGCCTATGCTTCCATCGCGCTCAATCGTTCCCGTAATTGAAACATTCGCGCGCATCGTTTTGTTCTGCAGATTGGAAATGAGCAGAAGCGTCATTGCCGCTCCAGCGCTCGGGCCGTCCACAGACTCCGCGCCCTCACTGCTCGTTATCCTGAAAAGCACGTCGCACGTATCCTTATCATACCCGCTTTCGCCCATTGCAATTGCAATCGCGACCTGCTCCGAAAGCTGAGTGTGCGCGCCCACAACCGGCAAAACAGAGAAATACATTCCGCCACTTCCTTCTCTAATTTCATTCTCAAGAGTTATGAGCCGCCCATAATCTCCGTTTCCAGAAACAGCGGGCACTGGCATGGAGTTTTTCGCTTCATAAGTGCACGAGTTCATGAGCGCGCTCGCGCTAGAAGAAAGAAGAACAAAAGCAAGGGCAAATGCAAAAAAGAAGCGCGAGTTCATTGTGAAAGCACCTCAAGCGCTTTCAGCGCCTTTTTCGCTTTTGCGCGCGGAACAAAAACATGATCATGGTGATAAGCAGAAACTAAGTTTGCAGGTATTCCCGCGCGCGCAAGCGCTCCAGTTACTTTTGCAAGCAGTCCAACTGCATTCAAATCAGAATAAACCGAAAGCGTAATGAGCGCCCACACTCCCGAGTATTCAAGCGCATTCGCGTCCGCAGTTTTCTTTTCAAGAACAAGAGTTACTCCCTCTTTCTCCTTAAACTCAAGCACGCTCTTCAGCTCCAGCGCGCGCATTTTCTTCTCAGAAACAGAGCAGAAAACAAACTCCCCCTTTGCGAGCTTCGGCTCCATCTTTTTCAGCAGTTTTTTCAAGTCTTTTATTGCCAAATAAAACACCTAGCATAAGCGCCATCACATTATTTCCTTCAACTTTTCAAGCAACAACTCAAACTTATCATACCCTGCCTTCGAATTAAAATGCCCTGCATTCGGTACAAACTCTAATTTCACATTCAACTTCTTTGCAAGCTCTTCGCCGTTCCCAAGGGAAACGTACGGATCATTATCGGATTGAAAAACCGAAAAATGACTTGCTTTCTTTATTATGGATTTCCAATCAAATGAAAATCCGCTAAAGCTATTGTCTCTATCATAATTTAAAATAGGGCGGACTCCGACGGGAGTTCCTACGAAAAAAGCCGCTTTAACGGGCTGTTTTCTCTGCTCCAATACTCTCAGCGTAAAAATCCCGCCCAAACTATGGCTAATAACAATCGTATCCTCGTTGATATGCTGCTCGTAATTCTTAAGCACCTCAAACCATCCAGCTATTTTTGCCGGAACTTTTGGCGGCGAGGGAAACTGCGGCACAAAAACAGCATAATCTCTCTTTTTCAACTCCTTCTTTAACCAGGGAAACCAGTTCTCTTCCGGATAGCCTTCAGTTCCATGAATGATAAATGCATTTTTCATATAAATCATTTCCAATTAAACAAACGTTTCAAGAATGAGATTACTGCCCAATCGTCGCTTCCTTGGTTTTTCCCCATTTCTGAACAATCATCATGACAGATGTTTTCCTCTCCAATTTCACAGACTCCATTTCCACATTTAGTGCTTGGAAACGATTCTCCGCCACAATCGTCTTGGCAGGAGCTTTCCTCTCCGACATCACATATCCCATCTCCGCATTTAATTGTTTTATTAACAAATTTATTAGCCTCCCCGCTGCAGTTCTCTTTGCATTCTTCTTTTGTTTCAGTAGTTTGAATGGTCTCTTTTTGGCAATACGGACTAACATTCTTTTTTTCCTTTCCATTAACTTTTAATTCAGTATAAATACAAGTACCTGCATTTTCTGCATCAACATCATATTCCCACGTGAGCGCATTGCCGCTATTAGGTTCAAGGCTAAAGGATTGGCTTTGGAGGAAGTGCTTCACTCCGTCGCCAGTTTGATACTCCGAGTTGAAAGTTACATCCACCGATTCATTTTCATTATTGACTATGGCTATTTCGCAGTATACTTTGTAGTTTGAGCAAGACATAGCAGTGCAGATCTCCCCATAAGAATAGCAGTTGTCCATATGTTTATTCCATCTTACGCACGTTTCTTTCTTCTCTGTGCAGCTTGCATCCAAGCACGATCTTGCAGTTTCTCCAAAAAAGCGCGCATTGATAAAATGCTCATCCGAAACGCAGAAAGCAGATTGCTCAAATGTCGGGTAAGTTGTCATGTTTGAAATATTCAATTTTGGTTTGCTTTTTGAACCGTCTGGCCAGATCGTATCTGGGCAGTTGTTGCTTATCCAGTCAATCTGCCTAGTAAGCGTCAGATCCCACTTCTCATCTCCAAGAACTGCATAAAGCTCATTCAGATTTTCTTCTTTGCGATAGATATGCTTGGGGCAGGTTTTGTCGTAGTAATCTCCTGCCATAGTGCCGCTGCTTGTTACCTCAGACAACGTCGTAGAGCCGTTTCCTCCCCCAATTGCCAAAAGCTCGCCTGGAACCGTTGCCGCGTAAACAATCCCCTCCTTGCTTATTGCCGGAGAGGAAATGAATCCTCCGCGCCCTTCTTCTATCCTCCATTTTTCTTTCCCATCCAACGTATAAGCAAAGAAATACCCTGCAAGCGAGCCAAAGTAGATTGTTCCGTCTGCGCTGATTGCCGGCGAGGAGCTTAAAGATTCAAAACTCTCAGGGGTTTGCACTTTCCATACTTCTTTGCCCTCTGGGGTAAGCGCATAGAAAACTCCCCCCCAGTCGCCAAAGTAAATAGTGCCGTCTTCACCTATAGCCGGTGAAACGCTCATGCCCGAGTCAAGCAGAAACTTCCATTTTTCTTTGCCGTCTGGAGTCAAAGCATAAAATTTTCCATTTTTTGGGTTGATTTTTCCTTTCACTCCAATGTAAATCGTTTCATCAGCGCCTATAACAGCTGAGCCCTCAACAACGCCATCAGGTAAAAACTTCCACTTTATCGAGCCATCCGAATTAAAAGCATAAACACAGCTTGAAAACGTATCAATGCTTTCGTCATAGCATCCTCCCGCCGTGATTATCGTTCCATCTGATGCAATAACTGCAGTTGACGACACTCCCGACGATCCTGTATCATACTTCCATTTCAGCGTGCCGTCCGAGTTTAGAGCATAAAGCGTTCCGCCAATCTCCTGCTCTTTGCCGTTTTCATGAGGCGGATAATTTTCGCTTCCCACATAGATGGTGCCGTCAGGCGCAACTGTAGGCGATGTCCAAACGTTCTTGAAAAGATGAACTTGATAGCGCCATTTTTCCGTGCCATTTGGGTTAACCGCAATGAGCCAATTCGCCATAGTAACATAGTATATTGTTCCGTCCTTGGAAACCGCAGGCGTGCTCTGCGCGCACGACCACGTATCCCATTCCTTGGAGTAAACCGGCTCTCCCCCGTCAAACTGCCATTTCTTTGTGCCGTTTGGATTTATAGCATAAAGATCGCAGTCATGGGCAGGTATGTAAATCGTTCCGTCTTCAGCCAAAATAGGCGAAGCCTCAATTCCTCTTTCGGTTTTAAACTTCCACAAAACCGTTCCTTCCACTGCGCTCGTATTATACGTTGAAAGACCCGTGCCACGAATATCGCCGTGAAACACGGGCCACGCAGAATCCGCAATCTGCGCAGATACTGAGCTAATAAAAACCAGCAGCAACAGCAATAAACTCGTTTTTTTCATCCACATTTTTCCAATCACAATCAATATGAAATGCGGCTGCCGGGATTTTCTCCACGGTTTTGGGGCGCCAACCTTTCCCAATTCGCTTAACGAGCGAATGGGCGCATTCGAGCAAGCTCGAATCATGTCCCAAAATGGTGGCTTTGAACCCGGGCCTCGAGCTTGGGAAGCTCAGATCCTACCAGGTTGTCCAAACTTCTTTCGTGTTTCTTGATTAAACTTCTTCCCTATTCGCCTCGCGGCGAATGGGCGCATTCGGCCGAAGCCGAATGCCGTTTGAAAGAAGTTTACTAGACTACAGCCGCACTAACGAAAAATAAGCCGTTAAAGTAATATAATCGTTGCGCAAAAGGACTAACGTGAGATACTCTTCAAGCTTGGCATGGGCAAAACAGAATCTAGTGAAGAAAGCAGCTTTTGCGTTCAACGCAAACATAGATGCAATACGAGGAATCGAAGGAAAAGAAATCGAAGCTCTAGTTCTTCCGCGCGAATTAAAAGGACTTCCCGAAACCATGCGCACCGGCTCGGGGAGGGAAGTGCTTGTAAGCAGCCGAACTCTAAACTTTTTGAACGAAGTGCTTGGAAGAGACTACACGCGGATAGGCGGGCAAGTTGGCAATGTGGCAAATGCAGCAGCCGCTCTTGGCGTAGACTCCTATGCGCACGTTACAAGCAAAACGAGGGAGCAGTGCGAACTGCTCAACCCGCGCGTTAAAATTGCGCTCGGAAACCGCTTTGTATGCGCTTCAAGCATCAAAGACAAGGGAATTGCTTCTGTTCATTTTGTTCTTGAGTTTGAAGGAGGGGATAAAATCTACGGAAAAAACATACCTGCTTCAAACCGATTTATCGCCTCCTACGACCCCATTAATTTCAGAATGAAAATTGACCCTGCATTCAAGCGAAACATTCTGCCCAAGCTGAAACAAATAGACAGAATCATACTTGCCGGCTTCCATCTTCTCACTCACGGAAATGTGCGCAGAAAGGTGCGCGAGATCAGCGCGCTTCTTAGAAAATGGAAAAAAATCAACAAAAACCTGGAAATCCACCTGGAGATGGGGGAGTTTCAGAAACGAGATGCGCTCAAGCTGGTTTTGAGCGACATTCTTCCTCTCTGCGACAGCTTGGGAATCAATGAAACTGAAGTGAATCAAACAGCCGGCCTGCTAAAAATGAAAAAAGAAGTACTTCCTGTCTGCCGCGCACTGCTTAAGCGCGTTCCAACTGTAGTTTTCCACAGGAGAGAATATGCCTTCGCACTCTCCAAAAAACACGGAAAGGAACAGCTGGAGCACGCGCTCAGATTCGGAAGCATTCTTGCCGCCTACAAGGCAAAGTACGGAAAATGGGGAAAATTTGAGGAGCTTGAGCGTTATTTGAAGCGCGCGAAAATTCAGAAAGTGAAAAGAAGCATTCCAAAAAACATAGCGTTTGTGCCGTCTTTGCTCGTAACCCACCCCAAGGAAACAGTTGGCTTAGGGGATTCCTTCACAGTGGGCTACTTTTTAACGAGAAAAAAATAATCTATTTATGCAGCTCCTTCAGCTTTGCGAGCGCCTCTTTTATTTTCACAAATGCAATATCCATTCTGCTTTTATACGCATACTCAAACGAAGACGGCAAGTCTTCTGCTTCCGAAAACGGCGACGGAGTAAACCTATACTTTCCTTTCACGCGCTCTATTACTCCTGCTTTCTTCAGCTGAAACAAATGATAGCGCAAAGCCTTTTCATTCACTTTTTCTCCCTTCCCTAAATACTCGAGCAAATCATGCACGTCAGGATCTCGCTTCTCCTTCAGCTGAAAATGAAAGAGCGCTGAAAGAATTGCCAAAACGGAAGTTCTAGACTCATTGGGCGAAATCAAACCTACCGAAAGCGCGAGCCATCTTACGAGCGACTTGCGCGTGAGCTTTACATCATTAGGCAATTGCATGTCGCGCACAGTAATTTCCGTGCGTATAAACTGGGCTTCTGGAAGCTTCATAGCACACCTCTTTTTAGCTTTTCTAACATTCTATTAGCGTTTACACTACTATATTAGAGAAACTTTAAATAACTACTCCCTAACAATAAAGAACCATGCCCAATTTCAAGCTTGGGACAAGCTTCTACCCCATTCGATTAAGCGCCTACATGAAAAGCGAAGCAGAGCTTACAATAAGCATTGAAAATATGGGAAGCGACGTCTGCTGGGTTGAATGCGACGTTCTAGTTCCAGAGAGCATCTCGCTCGCGCCAGACAGACCTCTTTCTCAAGGCAGAATCCGCGTTGGCATTGTTCAACCAAAAGAAACGCGCACAGGAAGATGCAAAATTTACTCTGGTTTGAAATCATATCCTGGGCTCTATACTCTAAAACTCATTGCTCTCGGCTATGGAAAAGACGGCTCAATTTCGGGCAAACTGGAGAAAGCCGTAGACCTGCGATGTGCCACTCTAACCCAATAATTAGAAGCAGTATCTAACGTCTAAGAAATTCTTCCTAAACTCAACTACTTCCTTCTTTACTTTCTCAACTTCTCCCTTTTCAGCAGCTCTCATAATAAAATCAGCAATAATTTCCATTTCTTTCTCCTTCATCCCGAACCTAGTCATCTCCTGAACTCCCAACCTTATCCCAGACGGATTCTGCGCATTATTCACGCTGTCCCACGCAAGAAGATTTTTGTTCATTATAATATTCGCGCTTTCAAGTGCTTCTGCAACTTTCTTTCCTCCGCCTAAACTCACAACATCCGCAACCACCTGATGCGACTCCGTGAAATCTTTCTCTTCTCCAAGCACATTCATTCCTTTGTTCTTCAGCGCGCGTGCAAGCGTTTTGGCATTCTTTATCGTCTGCCTCGCATACTCTTCTCCAAACTGTTTCATCTCAAGAAGAGTAATTGCAAGAGCAGGCAGGCGGTGAAGATGGTGGTTTGAAACAAGCCCAGGGAATACTCTGAACTGAATTTTTGAGAACGTTTTTTCATCCATATTTGCAAGCACAATTCCTCCCTGCGGCCCAGGGAACGTCTTGTGCGTTGAAGCAGTTATTACTTCCGCGCCTTCTCTCAGCGGATCCTGAAACCGCTTTCCCGCAATTAACCCAAGAACATGCGCTCCATCATACATTACGCGCGCATTCACTTCTCTCGCCGCTTCGCTAAGCTCACGAACAGGAAATGGAAAAGGAATTACAGAACCACCTAGCGTAACTATCTTCGGCTTCTTCTCAAGAATTTTCTTTTTCGTTGCGTCTATATCAACATCATACTTCTTCTCGTCAAAAACAAAGTGCTCAACTTTCAAGCCCGCGATTCCTGCGCACCCAAACTCTTCGTGGCTTATGTGCGCTCCAGCAGGAGTTCCTGGGGAAATAAGTAAATCGCCCTGCTTTCCAAGCGCAGAAAAAACCGCCATGTTTGCAGTTGCTCCAGAAATCAAGCGCGCGTCAACCTGCGCGCACCCAAAAACTTTCTTTGCAAGCTTTATGCAGAGCTCTTCAAGCTCGTCAGCGTGAACTGTTCCTTGGTAATATCTCTCGCGTGGAAGACCCTCTGCATACCTATGCATCAACGAAGAAGAATATCCAGCGTGCGCTCTCTTTGACATGACATTTTCGCTTGCAATAAGATTTATGCATTCATTCTCGCGCCATTTTCTCTGCGCTTCCACTATTCTTTCTATTCCTTCAACGCTTTCTTCCATCTCCCACACCTCTTTCTATTTCTTTCTGCTGCGCGCATCGTCAACTACTGCGAGCCACGAATCTCCTATTTTCATCAAGTAATTTCCAAAAGTTTTGCTAAGCGTTATTGTCATGGGCCTAAACTTTCTTTTAGAATCAGCTGCAACTATTGTCTCGCGCTCTACCTTCACCATTCCCACGCGCTTTATTCTCGGCAAAACGCGGTTGTAGAACGTGGCTTTTGAAATATTATTCTGCTGAACGAACGCGCTTATTTCCGCGCCAGAAAGCTGGGTCTTTTCCGTAATCAGCTTTGCAAACGCAAGAGCAACTTCATAGTACTTGCTCTGGTACTTCTTTGGAAAAACAAAATTTAGAATTTCCTCAGCGCTCCACAAATTGCGCGTCGGTTTTTCTTCCTTGTCCTGAAACGCGCGCAGTTCTTCGCCGTAGTGCGAAGGCAAATAAAGGGATTCAGAAGAAGGAATTCCGCGCGAAGCAATCCTGGGCTTCTCCTTTTTCTCGCTTTCCTCGCTCGAAGCGCCCTTCTCCTCTATTTTCTGGTCGTCCATAACCTACTATATTAGTAAACCAGTATTTATTTGTTTGGGGCACTCGAGAAAGAAAAGAAGAAAGAAATTAAAAGAGAAAA
>JBDROI010000095.1:0-3786 GCA_043810245.1 Microcaldota archaeon | reverse complement strand
CGCAGTACGGCTAATTTTATTTTGGATAAAGCAGACGAACTCTTTTTGCATTGCCAGCCCAGCGGGGGGTTTGGGCGGTGCCGGACTAAGGGGGCGCTCCCCCTTGGGCTGGCATTAGAAAAACTCGTCTAGACTTTTTTGCTTGTTTTGTAGGTTTCGCGCCGTATTTTCTTTTGCCTGCTTGCTTTCGCGGAAAACACTGATTTCTCCGTAGACTCCGTCGTAGCCGGGAAGAATGAAAACCTTTCCTTTTTGCACGCGCGCAACTCCTTCTGCAATTTTCTCGCTCGTAACTTTCTTGAGCTCTTCTTCGCTTGCTTCGAGCGCGTTGAATTCGCCGTTGAATGCGCTTGTAATCTTCGCGTATTCTTCTTGAACGAGCTGAGTGCTTTCTCCTTTGCCGAGCGCGTCCGCGATGATTTCCTGAAGCGGAATGAGAGACTTGAAGGGAATTGCGTTTTCGGGAGTAAAGCCTTCGGGTCTATCTGCGAGCTCCTCAACGCGGTGAAGAACTCCAACGGTAATCTTCTTTCCGCACGCTGGGCATATGTTTTTGTGCGCGAGTGATTCGCGAGGCGAGAGACGCATGTTGCAGTCTCTGTGCCCATCAAGATGGTATTTGCCTTCTTCTGGGAAAAACTCGTAAGTCAGCTTGAATTTGCTTTTGTCTTTTTTTCTTATTGCTTCCAGAAGCTCAAAGTAGCTCGCGCGCTTGAGCTCGAAAACGTTTGCTTCTCTTCCGAGCTTCGCGGGCGAGTGCGCGTCGCTGTTTGAAATGAGAGTATACTTGTCGAGCGCGCTTAATCTCCAGTTCATCGCAGGGTCGCTGCTCAAGCCGGTTTCAAGGGCGTGAATGTGCTTTGCTTGGTCTTGGAAGCATTCTTCAACCGAGTTGAAGCCTGAATTGGCTCCGAAAATTCCGAACCAGGGAGTCCAAGCGTGCGCGGGAATTACTTCGCAATCGCGCGAAGTGTTCATCACCAACTCAACGATTTCTTCAGCGCGCATTCCGAAAATTGGTCTTCCGTCTGCCTTCAAGTTTCCGCGCTTCGCGAGCCCTTCGTTGATTTGCTCTACGATTTCAAATGAAGGAGCGAAAATGAGAAGGTGAATTTTCTTTACTATTTTATTCACGCTGAAGATTGCGCTCACTTCAGAAGTGAGCATGAAAAGAGAATTGTTTAGGGAAAACAATCCGTCTTCTTCTGTTTTTAGGTTGAGTTTTAGCTCGCTGAGCCAAAGAGGATGAGTAAAGTCTCCTGTTCCTAGAATGGAGATTCCTTTTATGCGAGCCCATTTTGAAAGCTCGCTTATGTTCATGCTTGGGCTTGTTGCGCGCGAGAAGCGCGAGTGAATGTGAAGGTCTGCGATGAGTCGCATGCTAGTAGTAAGGGGAAGAAAACATAAATAAGCCTCTTTCCATAAGCTAGCTATGAGCAACCTGTTTAAGAGGCTCGAAGGAGAGCGCGGAGTTTTCAAGGAAGAGAGCGCACTCATGCCTGACTATATACCGGAAGTTCTTCCGCATAGAGAGCGCGAAGTAAAGGAGATTGCTTCTGCGCTTATGCCTGCTTCGCGCGGAAGAAAGCCCGAGAATATGATTTTGGTGGGAACTCCGGGAACAGGGAAAACTGCTTGTTCGCGCTATGTGCTCAGAGAGCTTGCAGAGTATTCAAAAAATGTTGTTCCGGTTTATATCAACTGCTGGGAGTTCAGCACGCGGCATGGCGTTTTAAGCGAAATTGTGAGCGCGCTTGGAGAGATTCTTCCAAGGAGAGGAATTTCGACCGATGAGATTACTGCAAAAATTGTGGAAGTTTTAAAGAAGGAGAAGAAGACGCCAGTTGTGGTTCTTGATGAGCTTGACAGATTGTTTGCGAGCCAGTACGGAGAAGAGAAGGTTCTTTATGATTTGGCAAGAGCTGGGGAAGTTTTTTCAGTGAACATAGGAGTTCTTGGAATTACAAACAATAAGGAACTGCTCGCGAAAATTGACGCGCGCGTGAAAAGCTCGCTTGCGCAGAAGCAGATTGAGTTTGGAAAATATTCACCGGTGCAGTTGAAGGATATTTTGAAGGAGCGCGCAAAGCTTTCGTTTTTCCCGCTTGTTTTAGAAGAAGAGGTAATTCCGCTCTGCGCAGCTGTTGGAGCGAAGAACAACGGAGACGCGCGCCTTGCGATTGCAACGCTCTGGAAAGCCGGAAGAAACGCTGAAAAGGAAGGAAAGGAAAAGGTTTCTGTTGAGCATGCAAAAGAAGCGGCGAACGAAGCGAATGCAGAACTTAGAAAAGAGCGCGCAGACTCGCTTTCTGAAATGGAGAAAAAAATTCTTGAAGTGCTGAAGAAGAAGGGCGAGCTGATGAGCAGTGAGTTATACGAGCTTCTTGGAGAGAGCGACAGAACTGTAAGATTCTATTTGGTGCGCCTTGAAAAGAGCGGGCTCATAGAAACCGAAGAAAAAATAGGAAAAGAAGGAAGAACTAGAAAAATAAAAATTAAGAAGTAGAAATTGCCTGCTTTTGTTTGCTTTCTGCAAGCTGTTTTTCAATTAGATGAAGACGCTCTGAAATTGCTTCAACGCAGTTTTCAGCCCATGAGAAAGCAGATTCAACTCCATTGTCAGGTAAGAGTGGAACTGCATACATGGAAAGAGAACCCATGAAGCTCTGCATATTCTTTGCAATGGTATGCGGTTTCACAAACTCGCGCAGTTCTTTTCCAACTTCTCCTCCGTCTACCTGTTCCAGGGCAAATATGTTTGCGCGTATGCGGCCGATGACGGAGGGAAGCATTTCGGGGGTTGGCTTTCCCTCGCGCGTATTGCTGAACTGTTCGCTCATCAGCACGTCTCCAAGACGGCGGTTGAGCTGAAGAATGAAAGTTCTGTATTTGTGCAGTTCATCAACTAGTTCATCGCTTTTTGCTTCGCCGTTCAATACGTTTGCAGTGCCCAAAAGAGAGAGCACGCTCTTTTGCAGTGCAGAGGTTTTTGAAATGTATGAGTTGTAGACTGCTTCTTTCTCCTTAATCTTTTGCCCAACGAGCTTTTCGTAGGATTTTTCCAGAGATGCGAGCATTTCTTCGGATTCTGCGAGAATTCTTGAGGTTTTGAGCGCATCTCCGTTGACTGGATGTTTTGAGAGGTTATCCGACTCTATAGATACTGCAAGGGACAAGTGGCGCGCGAATTCAAGCTCGCTCTCAAACTTTTTGCTTCTCGTTATCCAGGTTGGGGTGGAATTGAATTTTGCGGTTAATGCGTCTGCATCTGCTTCAATTGCGCTTCCCCAAACAGTGAAGAGCGCGCCGTTTGAGATGCTTTGTTTTGCGCATTGGACGAGGCAAGTTGCTTCCCAGTAGTTGTGGAGAACGTTTATTTTTCTAACGAAGCCCTCGTTTCGAGTAGTGTCTGAAGAGGTAGAATAGTCCTTATTTAAAGATGCCAGCTCTCCGCTTTTGAGCTGTCTGCGTATTTTGAGAAGCTCGTCTTTGCCGAAAATTCCGAGCTTCGCGAGAAGTGCTTCGCGCCTCTTTGGAATGAGCGAAAGCATAGCGAGAGTTTCCTTGAGCTCGTTTCTGAATTTTCTTCCGGGTTCAAAACTGTTATGGATTTCTCCCAGCATATTCTGCCTTTCCTCAAGATAATTTGCGTAGTTTCCTTTTAGTTTTGCAATTTCGTTTTCGTACTCGTATTTTACGGATTGGCCTGCGGATAAGGAAACTTCATTGAGAACTTCCCAGTAGAGAATCGAAGGAGAGACTGAAGAAGGCGCAGTTCCTGAAATT
>JBDROI010000094.1:0-7767 GCA_043810245.1 Microcaldota archaeon | reverse complement strand
GCTTTCTTTTTCGCTTCTTCTGTTTTTGCAGAATCCTGCGGTTTTTCTAGGCGGATGATTCCTTCTTTGTCCATGTACTCAAGAATTTCAACAAGCTTCACTTCGCTGATTCCAGTTTCATTTAGGATTTCTTCAGCCGTTCTTTGTCCGTCAATTAAGCTGTAGACAGTAAGGCCGACTTTGCCGAATTTTGAGTATATCTTCTTTTCAAGCGGGCTTAGATTGGAGGGGCCGGAAAATGGAGAAGGCTCTGGCTTTGCTTCTTTGCGCGTACTTGAAAACTCGAAGGATGGCTTGAGAGGTTCTTCTTCCGCTTCGTTTTCTTCCTCTTTTTCTTTTGTGCGTGAGCTCGTTGAGTAGCCCATTGGCTTAAGTTCAAACTCATCTGAAGGAGCTGATGTTGAAGCGAATTCATCTTTTTCTTCTTCATTTGCTGCCTGCTCGCGTGGCTTCTGTTTTGGAAGCACAAACGGCTGATCGACTTCGCGAAGGCTTCCCTTAACAACAAGAATTATTCCATTCTGCTCCATGAACTCGAGAATTTTAATTATTTTTTCTTCTTCCAAGCCAGTTTCGCTCTCGAGAGTGGGAATGGATTTTTCTGGGGAAACTGTGGCATAAAGTTTGATTCCGTCTTCTCCGAACTCCTTCAAAAGCAGATTTTGCTTCTTGAAGCGGTCAAGAACCCCTTTTTCCTGTTTTTCAACACGCACATCGTCGTAAGCGCCCATTCAAAAACACCGGAGAAAATTACAGTTTGGACCTCTCCTTTTTTTCCATTTCAAGCTCGAAGATTGTTTGAAGCTTCACAAGATTGCCCTTTTCCATAAAATCAAGAATGTCTGTGATCTTTTCGTCTCCCAAACTGAGTTCGGCTTCGATTTCTTCTGCATTCTTTTTTCCATCGATATGCTGGTAGACCAACAATCCGTCTTTGCCAAATTTTTCAAGGATTGCGCGCTCAACCTTGAAGCGCGAGAAGGCGCCTGATTCAAGTTTTTTTGGAATTATTCCGCGTAATTCTTCACCCATTTGCACACCAATTATACGCCGCTTTCAACGTCGCTCCTGCTTACTCTTTCTAATATTTAACATAAAGGTTTATAATGTTTCGATGAAAATATGAGAGCATGCCTCTGGATGAATTGCTTATCAGCACCGGCGTAGATGGGCTCATAAAGCTCGTTCACAGCAGAGGACGGATAAAGATAAGCGACGCCGCGAAAGAACTCGGAATTTCTGTTTCTGCGCTTGAAGAATGGGCGCGCGTGCTTGAAGATGAAGGAATTCTTAGGATAGAATACCAGTTTACTAATGTTTATTTGGTATGGGCAGGCACTAGCGTTGATGAAGTAGGGAAAAAAGCAGAAGATATTAGGGAGGAGAAGATTGCACTCAGAAGAGATATTGAATCACTGCTGGAGAAGGTGAAATTCAAGGGAACCGAACTTGAGAAAGTGCAGAAAGATATGGCAAAAATCTCGACGCTTCTCGATCCAAAACTAGGAGAACTTAAGGGCAGGCTTGAGAAACTAAGATCGCTTGAAAAGACGCGCGAGGAAACAGTAAGCAAGCACCTTGAGAAGATGCAGCAGATTGAAACGAATGTTGGGAAGCTGAAGCGAGATATTGAAACAAGCTTAGACGCTGCTGAAAAAATAAAGAAGCTTGCGGAAGAAGAAAAGAAAGGAAGAAATGTTGTGAAAGAGGAGCTCGCAAAACTTAAAGACGAAATTGGAAGCGTAAGCAGTGAAGTTGCAGATGTGGGTGAAAAAGCAAAGACGATTTATGATAAGGTTAAGGGAAGCAGTTCGGATTTGAGCGAGATTGAATCAAAGTACAAGAAACTTGATGTGAAGAAAAATGAAGTTGAAAAGTTTGTCAAACTAATTTCTGAAACAGAAGAAAAATTGGAGGAGATGAGAACGCGCTCAAGCAGTATAAAGGACCTGCTTAAGGCTACGCGCAAGGATATGGAGGAAGTAGAAAGAATGCAGCGGGAAGTGCTTGCAGTTAAAGAAAAATTTGGGAAGATGACTGCAGAAATGAAAATTATTGAAAGCAATGTTGAAAAATATCGGAGCGGGATGAGGTTCATTGAAGAGCATGAAAAATCAGTTTCAAAGAGTGCAGAGGAAGTAAGAAAAATCATCTCAAATGTTGTGCTTGATGAAAAGAAAATCGAGAATGCAAGGACAAAAATGGAAATGTTGAAGGAGGAGGCAAGCGAAGTTCTTGCAAGAGTCGAAGAGGTTGAAAGGATTAAGAAGGAGATCATATATTCCAAGGAAGTTGTCGACAGTTTGGCGGTTGATGCCGAGGGGATTTCTGAAAAGCTTCGCGAATATTCTTCAAAAGTAGACGGCTTGTACAACCGCTATAAGGGGCTTGAAGCGCTGAAAGAGGAAATGGAGATACTTGGAGAAATTGGCGACGAAAAGAAGTTCAGGGAGTTGAAAGGAAAAATTGAGAGCTTAAGAAGGGACGCTGGGCTTACGAATGAGGAACTTGCTTCACTTGATAGAGTAAAAGCAGAAGCCGAGAATATCGCCAATATGTATGACGAACTAAGTTCAGAGTCCAAAGACATTAGGAAGCAGATGAGTGATGATGAAGCAAGATTGGAGAAGGTAAAGCGAGATATAGAGGCGCAGATTAAGGTCGCGGAGCAGGCTCGAGCAAAAGGAGCTCCGCAGGAGAGCTACATAACTGCGCTGAAGGACGCACGTGAGCAGTATGAGAAGTTAGAAACTGAGCTCAAAAAGAAGGACGACGCACTTTTGGATAAATTCAATGAAACCAATGAGAGTATGAGCAAGGACATAAAGGAAGCAAGCAGGCTAACAGAAACGCTTGAAATTGTCACCAATAAGAATAGAACGGAGGAGATACGGGACTTTATAAAGCAGATGATTGAAGAGCAGAAGGGAATATCTTCAAGACTTGAAAACCTCATAGACGAAGTTAAGTCGCTCAATATTCAAGTCGATTTGAGCAGTCTTGAGGGAATGCAGGATAAGACAAGAAAAATAAAAGACAAACTCGAAGTTGGGTATAAAGAAGAGCGCGAATTTGAGAAGAAACGCGAGCACCTTAGAAAGATGGTTGAAAAGATGTGGAGCAGTGAAAGTGAGTAAGTTAGAATGCGCCAGATGAAAAATCAAGCTGGAAAGCTATTTAAATGGCGGAAATATAAAATGTTTAACGTGGTGGTCCGATGGCGGCCGATGAAAAAGAAAAAACTCCGGAAAAATTGAAAATTGAAACAACCCAATTATATGGGCAGGAAAAGAAGCTTGACGAGTACGTATTCGATTCCGATGGAATACCTGTAAACGTTCGTGTTTCTCAGAAAAAAATGGATTTTGTGCCTGCTTATGACATTCATATACCTGGCTTGGGAGAAGGAACGAAGATTGTTTTAAACACACTTAAAGGAGAGCTTATTACCGACGTAAAGCTTGACCTTTCGGAAATTGTTGACCCAAAGCTTGCTCCAGAAGTTAGAAAGAAATTTGATGAAAAATCTATACGCATTCTTGCGAAGCATTTTCCGACTCTTTCAGACGAATCGAGAAAAGTCCTGTCTTCATACTTGATTCAAAATACACTCGGCTTGGGCGATTTGGAAGCGCCGCTGCATGATGAAATGCTTGAAGAAGTTGTGATAAACGGTGCAAAGGAGCCGGTGTGGGTTTACCACAAGAAATTCGGGTGGTGCAGAACCAATATTCGGATTAGAAATGAGGACATGATTTACGATTTTTCTGCTGCGATTGGAAGAAAGATTGGAAGACAGATCAACATGCTTAATCCACTCATGGATGCGCACCTTCTCAATGGAGACCGAGTTAATGCAACACTCTTTCCGATTTCGAGCATGGGCAACACGATTACGATAAGAAAATTCTCCAAGAACCCCTGGACGATAACTACGCTCGTGAACAGCAACTCAATTTCAACCGAAGTTTCTGCACTTATCTGGCTTTGCATTCAGAATGAACTTTCTCTTCTGGTTTCAGGAGGAACGGGAAGCGGAAAAACGTCTTTCCTAAATGCGATTTCGTGTCTATTTCCTCCAAACCATCGCATTGTGAGCATTGAGGATACAAGAGAGCTTACACTTCCGTCATTCCTGCAGTGGGTGCCCATGAGCACACGCGAACCTAATCCTGAGGGAAAAGGAGAAATCACAATGTTAGATTTGCTCGTGAATGCACTTAGGCAACGCCCCGACAGGATGCTCGTTGGAGAAGTGAGAAGACAGCGCGAAGCGGAAATTCTTTTTGAAGCCATGCATACAGGGCACTCGGTTTACGCGACGCTCCATGCGGATAATGCGCTGGAAACTGTTTCAAGGCTTACAAATCCGCCAATCAACATACCAAAACCAATGCTCGAATCGCTTTCAGGAATAGTTGTGCAGTTCAGGCACAGAAAACTTGGAATTAGGAGAACGCTTGAATTCGCAGAAATGCTGAAGACCGGCGATGTCAATGTTCTGCACAGGTGGGATGTTAAAAGCGACAAACTGCGTGAAGTGAACCAGATGGGTGCGCTCGTTGATACGCTTTCGCTCTATGCAGGCTTTACATTCAAGGAAATAAAAGAGGACATTGGAAACAAGTCCAAAATCATTGACTGGATGATCAAGAATAAGATTTTTGATGTTGATGGCGTAGGAAGAGTTGTTGCAAACTACTACAACTCGCCAACTGAAATTCTTGAGCTTGCTGAAAAGAACAAGCCGTTCAGTATTGGGATTTAGGTGTAAAAATGGAATTTCGCGGGATTATAGAGGAGGCGCGGGCGCTGGAGAGAAAAAAAATAGACGCAGTACGCGGAAAAATTGAAATAGATTATGACATTGCGAAAGCAGTTGAAACCTCGCCCGAAGACCTGCGCGCGAAAAGCTACAGCGAACTGCTTGGCGAGATTAGGAGAGCTGAAAAAACGCTCGCTGCGCTTGAGTATACTAAAAGAATTTTGGATAACAGAAAATAAGCGGTGAATGGATGGCAATTGACACGAAAGATACAAAGAAGGAAAAAAGCAGGGCAATTGCAGAAGCCGCAAGAAAGGCAGTGATAAAAATATCGGAAACGAAGAAAGAAGTAGGACAAAAATCTGCCCTGATTAAGACCAAGCCACCTGAAGTTAAGGTAAAGGATATCGACGTGGGCGGTGTGAATGCAGTAAAGAGCACTATGAATAAGATTGCTTCTAGTTTTCCACATTTGAAAAAGACGCTCAAGCAGGCGGATTTGAACATTAGCCCAGCAGAGTTCGTTGAAAATGCGCTGAGAGTTGCGCTTATAGTTGCAGTGGTGCTCGAAGTTTGCGCATTTTTCATTATGAGCTCTTCGCAAACGGACTTGATTTGGATGGCGCCGCTATTCCCGATTTTTTATGTTGTTGCATTTATGTATTGGATGCAGTATCCAATAGTGAAGACGAAGCAGAGAAGAATCGAAATAGACCGCGAACTCGTATTTGCAGGAAGACAGATGATGATTGAGTTAAAGGCAGGAGTTCCTCTTTTTGATGCGATGCTGAGCATCAGCAAAGATTATGGAGAAGTCAGCAAGGAATTCAAAAACATACTTGAGCGCATGACAGTAGGAGTCGCCGCGGACCTTGCAATGCACGAATCTGCCGAGAACAATCCCTCGCCTGCTTTTAGGCGCGTAGTTATGCAGCTCGTAAATTCGCTTCGCTCGGGCTCCGATGTTGCCGCTGCACTCGAATCGGTTCTTGATCAGATAAGCAAGGAGCAGGTACTTGAGATGCGCGCATATGGGCAGAAGTTGAACCCGCTTGCGATGTTCTATATGATTTTCGGCACAATTCTGCCTTCGCTCGGAGTCGCGCTTGCAGTAACTTTCTTCTCGTTTGCGAGTATAGAAATAGATGTTGGCTTCCTTGGCGGGCTTCTTTTGCTCATTGCAATTGCACAGCTCATGTTCCTAACACTTATAAGTTCTTCAAGACCGAAGTTTGAGATGGCTGGTTGATATGGCGGAAAAATCCTACTACGAAACCATTGGGCGGCTGTTCTCAAGGCAGAGAATACGCAAACTTGTAAATATGCTTTCGATGGCCGGTATTGACATCCCTCCAGAATCGTTCGTTGGCTTTCTGCTCATACTCAGTATTTTAGTTGCAGTTGTTGCGTTTCTGATTTCGGCGCAGGTAGAGATTCTTACGGCCTATGCGGCCGGAATCGCAGTGCTTGCGTTTGCATGCACTTGGCTTTTTGCTTATGTAATGATTCTCATGAGAGTAGACGCACGGAGAAGAAGCGTTGAAACTGTGCTTCCAGATTTCCTGCAGTTGGCTGCTGCAAACGTGCGCGCGGGCATGCCGATTGATCAAGCAATGTGGTACGCTGCGAAACCTGAGTTTGGGCTGCTTTCCGAAGAAGTAGAGATTGTTGCAAAGCGAACGTTTGGAGGCGAACAGTTCCAGAAAACGCTTGATAGGCTCGCATCGCGCTTCAACTCGCGTATTTTAACGCAGGCAGTAAGCTTGGTTAAGCAGGGATTGAGCTCAGGAGGCCAAATGGCTGAAATCCTTGAACGCACTGCTTCAGATACGCGCAATATGCAGACAATAAAGAAGGAGATTTCCACAAGCCTTCTCATGTACGTAATTTTCATCCTCTTCGCTGCATGCTTTGGAGCTCCATTCTTATACGCAGTTTCCTACAAGCTGGTTTCATTCTTGAGCTACATTTGGGCGAAAATACCTCCCATTTCTGCAGAAGCAAGCAAGCATGCGCTGGTTGCTCCGAGTGCGCCTTCGATTCAGCCTGCGCAGTTTCTGCTTTTCGCAGTTGGAGCAACAGTAATTACCGCGGCAAGCGCTTCGATGATAGTTGCAGTTATTCAAACTGGTTACAAGAGAAACGGAGTTAAGTATATGCCAGTTATTGTTCTGTTAAGCCTGATTATTTTCTTCGGAGTAAACTTTGTTTTAGATGCGCTTTTCAAGACTGTTCTAGTTTAAAGAAGTAGAATTACGCACGCACCCATTTTTTGAACTTCTTTTCAGCTTGCTTTACGTCAAGCGCGAGAATTGCCGGAAGCTCGTAGGAGTGAAGCTCTTTTACGCGCGCCTCAAGCTTTTTGTAGTTCTCCGTTTTCAGTTTGAGAAAAGCAATGGATTCGCGCGCTTCATTTAGTTTACCCTTCCAGAAAAAAAGTGAGTTTGAAGAAACAATGTTCGCACAAGCTGCGAGTTTTTCTTTAATTAGAATTTTGCAGATGCGCGCGGCTTCCTTCTTTGATGGAAAAGTTATGTAGACGAGATACATTAGTGGGCCCGCGGAGGATCGAACTCCGAGTCTTCACCGCACCGACCCCTTTTTCTTTTCAGAAAAGAAAGGAGTTGTCAGGGTGACGTCTTACCATTATCAAACCTTTTGCGCGCGAGCGCGAAAAAGGGTTATTCGACTACAGGCCCATTTTATTAGTATTACTCCGTTTCCCTTTAAGTAAATAATGGTATTGGAGAGGGATTTGGATTACCACCAGAGGTGGGTTACAAAGGATCCTGATCTTCGTGGGGGAGGATCAGGGGTCAAGGACGAATGAGGAGGGGGCGGAGCCCCCTCTGCGTTCGTCTATGGACTCGAGGGGATTTGAACCCCTGGCCTCTCGCACGCCAAGCGAGCGCTCTACCGCTGAGCTACGAGCCCGTGGCTCCCGCCTGCTTCGCGGGCGAGCGCGCTTAAGGCGAGATGAATACTATATTGTCGCCGCGCAG
>JBDROI010000093.1:0-4045 GCA_043810245.1 Microcaldota archaeon | reverse complement strand
GGAGGACCGGATCGAGCAGGTAGCTCGATTGGTCCATAAGTCCGATGCGTCGGACTTATTGGAGCCTGAAACTGGGGACCGACAAGTTCGACGCTTCGAACTTGTGGTCCATTTGTCGCCAAGCGACAAATTGGAGGGGGTGAAACCCCCTCCGCGGTTCGGAGGAGCGGGTCCGAAGGGATTCGAACCCTTGACCTACTGATTAAGAGTCAGCCGCTCTACCAAGCTGAGCTACGGACCCAAAAATAGCTGATGTTGAGGAGTTAATTTATAGTAGTAAGAGTTTAAATACTATTAGGGTTTACGCTGGTGATTTTAAATGGTAGTCGAGGTTTTAAGGCTTGGCCATCGAGAGAAGAGAGACGAAAGAATAACTACGCATGTTTGCCTGGTTGCGCGCGCACTGGGAGCTGAAAAAATCTATATAACTGGAGAAAATGCGGACAATTCAATTGAGAGCGTGCGAAAGCTGTGCGCGAAATGGGGCGGAAATTTCAGCGCAGAATGGAAAGCAACCTGGGAGCCAGTTGTAAATAGATGGAAGAAAAAGGGGAAGGTTGTGCATCTTACTATGTATGGCGAGCAGGTGCAGAAAAAAATCGGAGCACTAAAAAAGGAAAAGAATGTTCTTGTTGTTGTGGGCGGAGAAAAAGTTCCTGCGGAGATGTATAAAATGGCGGACTACAACATTTCAGTTACAACCCAGCCGCACTCCGAAGTTGCCGCGCTTGCAGTTTTCCTTGACCGCTATTTTTCTGGAAAAGAACTTGAGAAAAAGTTTCCAAAAGCAAAGATAAAAATTGTTCCGCAAACGAACGGAAAGCAAGTAATTCCGCTAAAATAAAATTTTTGAAAGACGAGAAAGCTATATATAGCTCCTACGCTAAAAATGCTAAACGGTGACCCAGTTTAAATTTTGTTGGCTTTCAAAATGACAAAAAAAAGCAACAAAAAACCCAAATGTAGCCGGAAGCGCGCTAGTGAGTTGCTTAGTAACAAGCATCTAAGACAGTTTCTCATCGAACTCGCAGGAGAAAATTCGCTGAAAGTTGCGAAAGAGTTCACGGAGCCGATGAGCGACGAGGACTTGGCAAGAAGCTGTAAAATAAAAGTAAGCGACGTTCGCGCAGTGCTCAACAAGCTCTATAATGAAGGGCTTGCCGCTTACAAGCGGACACGAGACAAGGAAAGCGGCTGGTATTCCTACACCTGGTACTCTAAATTAGATCAGGCTGGAAACGCACTGAATAAGAAGAACTGCTGCGAAGCGAGCGCGATTCAGAAGCAAATCGATTACGAGCGCGCCTACGATTTTTATGGCTGCAATAGATGCGGAAAGGATACTACAAAGATTCCGTTTGAGTCTGCAGTTGACTTGCTTTTCAGATGCCCTGGATGTGGATCGCACCTAACATATATAAACAATACGAAAGAAATTGAATCGCTTGAAAAGCAGGTAAGAAGAGCAACAGTGCGAAGGTAGGAAAAGGGCTTGCACAAGTGCGTGGGGGGTAATTTCGTGAGCACAAAAGTTCAAGAGCTGAATGTTTACACCGTATTAGCAAACCGTGGGAAGAAGATTCTTCTCCTGCGAAGGCAGGGCTCGAAAATCTGGGAGTTTCCTGGGGGCGGAGTTGAGTGGGGTGAAATGCCGGATAAAGCGGCAATTAGGGAGTGTATTGAGGAGACAAGCATAACCCCAAAGCTTCAAGGACTGCTTTGCATAACTTCATCTTCATTTAAGAAAGATGGGAAGAATAAACACGCGGTGTATATTGTGTATAGGGCTAAGGGAGAAGGGGTTCCAAAGCTCAAGGGGGAGCACGACGATTTTGCGTGGGTTTCGCTCTGGGCGGCGAAGAAGCTCGGACTCGGGTACAACGCAAAACCGGTGATAAAGTACCTCGAGAGAGAAGGCAGTATCCTCGTAAGGTAGTTTGGATGCCAACGAGGTGGCTTACGTCGTGGGCAAAGGCTTATATATTTATACCGACAGAATCTAAATATTCTGCTGGTTTTTTTACCCTCTATAGTAGTTAAACGGAAGTGGGCATGAGTATGCGGGTGATAGAGATGGACGAGAAAGAAAATCTGAAGGGAACTACGACTGTTGGGCTTGTTTGCTCGGACGGAGTGGTTTTTGCTGCTGACAAGAGAGCTTCCATGGGCTACTTTATAGCAAACAAGGAAACCGACAAAATTCACATGATAGATGAGAAGACGGCGATTACTATGGCAGGGCTTGTTGCAGATGCTCAAGCGCTTGTGCGAATAATGAAGGCAGAGGCCCAGCTTTACAAGATGAGAACGGGCAAACCGCTTTCGGTAAACGCGGCATGCATGCTTCTTGCTAATTTAATGCACCAATACAAAGGATTTCCATTCATGGTGCAGCTGCTTATAGGCGGATACGATTCAGAACCAAGAATCTTCAACTTGGACGCAGTTGGAGGAGTCACTGAGGAAAAGTTTGTTTCTACTGGAAGTGGCTCGCCAATGGTGTATGGTGTGCTTGAAGAGTCGTACAGGGAAGGAAAGAGCGTGAAGGAGAACCTTGCACTTGCTGTGCGCGCGGTTTCAACTGCAATGAAGAGAGATTGCGCAAGCGGCGACGGAATCGACTTGGTTGCGATAACCAAGGACGGCTTCAAAAAATACACGAAAGAAGAAGTAAACAAATTTTCTGCTTCAGCAAAGGACGAGCGAAAGAAGGGTGAATAGGTAACACCTAGGCAACGACGACCAGAAGAGCAGGCGTTAGTGCATAGTCTGCGGTATCGGACTATGAAATATTAAATAACTAGAGAGTTGATTTTTTGGGAAACTCAAATGAAATTAGCAAGAAAATAGAGGAGCTTCTTCCGCATGACAGCAAGCTTACAAAGGTAGAATTTGAAGGACCAGACGTAGTCATATATTTGGGCAATATTGGCGCTTTTTACTCAGACGAAAATCTTATACGCAAGATAGCCGGCACACTTAGAAAAAGAGTGCTTGTGAGAAGCGACCCAAGCGCTCTCTCTCCTCCAGATGACGCTCTGAAAAAAATCACCCAGATAATTCCAGAAGACGCAGGAGTTAAGGAAGTGCGCTTTTCACCAGAGTTCTGCGAAGTTGTAATCGAATCGCTTAAACCTGGATTAGTTATTGGAAAGGGCGGGGCTACGCTCAAGGAAATAATTCTTCAAACGGGCTGGGCGCCAAAAATTCTGAGAACGCCTACAATGCCGTCTGAAACGATAAAGGGAATACGCTCATCGCTTCTAAGGGAAGCTGACAACAGAAAGAAATTCCTCAATATCTTGGGGAAGAAGATCTGCCTTGGCGGAAACGGAAGCAAATGCGAGTGGCTCAAAGTTACTGCACTAGGAGGCTTCCGCGAAGTAGGGCGCTCGTGCATGCTCGTGCAGACGAACAACAACAAGGTGCTTATTGACTGCGGAGTAAACGCAGAAACTACGGATCCTCCGCGCGCGTTCCCGTACTTGAGCGCAATGAATCTCGCGCTTGACGAACTGGACGCGGTTATCGTAACGCACGCGCATCTTGACCACAGCGGGTTTATTCCGTATTTGTATGCTTACGGCTACGACGGCCCAGTTTACTGCACGACGCCAACGCGCGACCTTATGGCAATGCTTCAGTTTGACTACCTTGAAGTCGTCAACAAGAACGGAAATGGAACCGCGCCATATTCAGACAAGCACATTAGGCACATGCTCAACAGATGCGTTGTCCGCGAGTACGAAGAAGTTACTGATATTACACCCGAAATTAAGCTTACATTCCACAATGCGGGGCATATTTTGGGAAGTGCGATGGTGCATCTGCATATTGGAGAGGGAATGCACAATCTTGTTTACAGCGGAGACATAAAATACGGATTCACGCGCCTCTACGACCCGGCAGATACTACTTTCCCGAGAGTTGAAACGCTATTCATAGAAAGCACTTACGGAGGCCGCGCTGACATGATGCCTCCAAGACAGGATATTGAAAATAAATTGAACAACATCTTGCTTGAAACGCTGCGCAAAAAGGGAAA
>JBDROI010000092.1:0-2748 GCA_043810245.1 Microcaldota archaeon | reverse complement strand
TTCTGCACGCTTTGAACTACGTCGTCTACATTCTTATAAGCTCCCGGCGCTTCTTCTGAAATCACGTCACCGCTCGTTGCTCGTATTTTTATTCCGCGCGATTCCAAATCCCTGCGAACGTCGCTGTCCTTATACGTTCTTATTGCCTCGTGCCTGCTCATCACGCGCCCGCTTCCGTGGCAGGTTGAGAAGAACGCTTCGCTTCCGCTTTCAACTCCAGCAAGAACATAGGACGCAGTTCCCATGCTCCCAGGAATCAAAACCGGCTGGCCAACTTCTTGGTAAATGCTTGGCACATCTTTCATGCCGGCGCAGAATGCGCGCGTGGCTCCTTTTCTGTGCACGCAGACTTTCTGCTTTTTTCCCTGAACTTCATGCTCCTCAAACTTCGCAATATTATGGCACACGTCGTAAATTACATTCATCTCCATTTCTTCCGCGCTTCGCTTGAACATGCTTTCAAAAGTTTCTCGTATCCAGTGCGTCATCACCTGCCTGTTGCAGAACGCGTAGTTCACGGCGCAGTACATCGCTCCAACATAATCGCTTGCTTCGCGCGAATTAATCGGCGCACAGCAGAGCTCTCTATCTGGAAGCTTAATTCCGTATTTTGCAGATGCGTTAATCATCACTCTAATATAATCATCACAAACTTGGTGCCCAAACCCGCGGGACCCACAGTGAAGCATAACAACTGCGTTTCCTTTTTCAAGGCCAAACACGCGCGCAGTTTTCTCATCCAAAACTTCGCCCACTTCCTGAACTTCCAAAAAGTGGTTTCCAGCTCCAAGAGTTCCGAACTGAGGAAGCCCGCGCGTAATCGCTTTATCGCTCACCTTTTCAGGAAGCGCGCCTCCAATTCCTCCTTTTTCTTCGCAGTGCTCTGCGTCTTCCTTCCACCCATATCCCTTTTCAATTGCCCAGCGCGCGCCTTCGTGAAGCGCGTCTGAAAACTCTCCGCCGCGGCTCACTCGCAGTTTGCTTTTGCTTCCAACTCCTGAAGGAACATTCTGGAAAAGCTTGCCTATCAACTCGTCCATTTTCGGCTTGACTTCGCTCGCCTTTAAATTAGTGTGAATCATTCGGATTCCGCAGTTTGAAACCACAAAGCCGTTTGCAATGAAGTTGTGGTTTTCATCAACCGTAAAATCATAAACATATTCGGGGCGCTCAATTTCCTCAACGTTCTCAACTTCGCCAAACATAGCTCCAAACTCGTGCATCTCGCCTTCCTTTTCCTTTAGAAATTTTCCAAACGAAACGAAGTTTTGCGCAATTCTTGGCGGCGTTCCTTCATAATAGCGGCGCGCTATAAAGCGCGCATTTGCAGTTTTTGAAGAAAGAAGCCCCTTTATTTCGCTAATCTTCAGCCCTTTCTTTTTATACTCCTTAACCTTCTTCGCAACTTCTTCGCGCGCTTCTCTTGCTCTCTTTTTTTCCTCAACGTAAAGAACCGCAGCAGCGGAAATTCTGCTTCTTTTTTCATTATACTCAAAGCCGATGTTCTTCCAAAGCCGGAGTAAATTCTCCTCGTTCGACTCAATTTCCAATCTCAATCTAAGAGTCTTCCCGCTCTTATTCTTGAATTCTTCCCGCTCGGCAATTTTGCTCACGCTTACTTTAAATTCTTCAAGAAGCTTCATAAGCTGAATCATGAATGCGCGCCCGTTGGCAAGCTTGTGCGCATTCTTGTTCTGTGAAACCATCGGAGCATAAAAGCAGGTTTTGGAAAGCGCGCTCGGAGTGCTCATCTCCGCTCCAAAGAAGCCCGCAAGAAACAATCTTTTCATCCAGAGCGGCGCTTTCTCAATCCACTCAGGAACGCAAACATCGACTTCTGTTTTTTTGCCAAGCGGAATGCCGAGCGCAACGAGCAGCTCCGCAAACGAGTTTGACTTCACATGCAATTCGTACGTATGCGATTTGAAATTCTTAGTTCCGTATTGGTCTACAATTGTGTGCTCCCGCTTCCTTGAATAAATATGTGCGCTATAGCCAAGCTGTGCAACATCTTCCTTCATCCTCTTCAAGTCTTCTTCTTTTCCATACGCGCAGGCATAGCCTTTTCCGCGTGAGAAGTAAACAATTCCATCTCCAATTAAATAGCCGAGAATTTTTGCCAAATACGGCGTTGCCGATGAATTCTCATAAAGCGGAAGAAGCCCGCGCTTCTCGAGCTCTTCAGCGCGTGTTTCCGAGCTGATTTTACTGCGCGCCACAAGCTCTCTTTCTTCGGGCTCTTCATAGCGCACTCCTTCAAAAGGATGAACTGCAATCTTGCTTCCCTGCTTCAACTCTCCAGCTTTAACCATTCCATTCTTAGTGAGAAACGGGTGCTCTTCGGTTGCTTCTACGCTAATTCCGCTGTGTGCAGTAATTTTGAGCATTCGCGTATCACACTTCTTGCGCATAAAGTAAAGCAATTTTTTTGGCTCGCTAATTTTAGAAGCAGTATTCAGCGTAACTACTCTTGCCTTTGCTTCGGCAGCTTTGCTGCCGAATTTTGGAACGGGGTGCCGTTCCAATGCTTCTGCATAAATTTTGAGCATCACATTTCCAGAGCTTACTGCTTCGCCCTGCGCTTCCTTTTCAAACTCCCAAATTTCTTTCCAATGCCCGAACTCGCTAAGCACTCTCGTTTTTCCGTCGGTGCAGTTGATATCATAACCAACGCCGCCAGGAGAAATAATTCCATTCTCCATTGAAAACGCAGCAACTCCTCCAATTGGAAACCCATAGCCTTCGTGC
>JBDROI010000091.1:0-8130 GCA_043810245.1 Microcaldota archaeon | reverse complement strand
TTCTTTTGTAATTCTTCCTTCCAGTACAAACTCGCTTCCAGCAGGCACTTCGACGTCTACGCTTTTGCATTTCACAATCTCAAGCGGCTCAAATGAATTTGCAATCTTCAGCTCGTTAATTCCAATATCTACAGAAGTTGCTCCTGCGAGAAGTACATTCGGAGGATTTCCTATACAAACTGCAACATCGAGCTCTCCGCCAGCTCGCTTTATGAAATCATTAAGATGCCTCGGAAGAATTCTCATTACAAATCTATTTTTTCCTATCTGCATCAAGCGATGAAAACTCGCATTTAACCCATACTCCTTATCTCGTGCAACAACGACCCCTGAAGAAACATACGGACCTCCATCCTGGGGGCAATGCGTCAAAATCGGAAGCTTATCCAAATCAACGCTCTCTTCAACAACTTCCTGACACGGCGCATTCTTCACTACTTTCGGCTCAGTCGGCTTCTCAATTGCTTTTATCATCATCTGTAAAATCTCATCCTTTCTAACTCCAAAATAGCTCGCAACAAGCTCTTTGGAGGCAAAAAGATTCCCAACAACTGGAAATGCACTTCCCTCAATTTTCTCAAAAAGCACAGGTTTTCCGTCAAGCGCCTTCATTATTCCAGCAGCAACAAGCTTCTTCGGAACTGATTTTTTCACTCTAACTAGCTTTCCTTCTCCCTCGAGCTTCGCAATAAATTCTCTCATCATTCGCCCCACCTCTTAAACATTTTATTATCAACGCATAAGCAGTCAAGCACTTTTCCAACCATAAAATCCACAATCTCGTCCACGCTCTTAGGCTTATGATAAAAACCCGGCATTGCCGGTACAACATGTACTCCCAGCTTAGCGAGCTCATACATATTGCGCAAATGAATCGCACTAAGCGGAGTTTCGCGCGGAACAATGATCAATTTTTTCTGCTCCTTCATCATCACGTCTGCGCATCTAGTTACTAAATTGTCTGCGTAGCCTGCGTGAATTGCTGCGAGCGTTTTCATAGAGCACGGACAAATAACCATAGCGTCAATGCGCGCGCTTCCCGAAGCAATTCCAGCTTCCATCTCCTCTTCTTCATACTCTTGCTTAAACTTCGGAAGTTTCACTCCCTCTGCTTTCGCAGTTTTACGCGCGCCTTTGCTAATTATTACATGCAGTTCGTGCTCTTTCTGCTTTTCCAGCGCTTCTGCTAGCCTAAGTCCATAAATCGCTCCAGACGCCCCCGTAATAGCTAGCACTACTCTCATGAATAAAATTAAAAGACGGGACTTTATTAATCTTGCCGACGGCACGTGTCGAGTGCTCTCCTTATTTTCCGCCCAAAAGCTCCTCGGCGAGCTTCTCTCCAGCGACTTTCTCGGGCTGAATTACGACGTTCGCCCCCGCGCCTACTAGTTTATCTACGTGCTTCTCCGAGAATGCGCGCGTGGCAACGAAAACATTTGAATTAAGTTCCTTTGCAGTAAGCACAACAAAAACATTCAAGCTGTCGTCCCCGAGCGTTGAAATAACTGCCTTCGCGCGCTTTATCCCAGCTTTCTCAAGCGTCTTGGAGCTTGTAGCATCGCCAATCACATGCGTTATCTCGTGCTCCTTGAAATATGGATCAAGCATCTTATCGCTGTCAACAACAACATACTCAACATTGCTTTCATCAAGCTTTTCGCACACTTTCTCTCCAGTTTTTCCATAGCCGCATACAATGAAGTGCCCGCTGACCGAAGCAAGCTTTCTTTTCATTCTCGTTTCGCGCACGCTTACATGCGAAAGCATGTTTACGAACTGCGCAATTAAGAAAGAAACAATAATAAGGTATGTAATTCCAGTCACTATCGTAAGGATCTTCAGCGTCAAACGCTCATGCATCGCATTGTCAAAAACCAAATAATGCGCGCTCAAAAATTCCGAAACAATTACCCAGTAAAAAGCAGAGTCAAAATCTACCCCTTCAAAGTATACGAGTGCAGCAGTGCATAAAACCGTGGCAACTACTAGAAAGCCTATGAACGCAATAAGTATCCGTGTGTTTCTGCTTCGTATAACTCTGTTCATTTCTTCACCTTTGCGCCGACTGCTTCAAGCGCCTTCTCCGCAAGCTCTACGCCGCCAATAATCTCCGGAAGTACAATCAAGCTCGCGCCCGCCTTGTGCATCTTCCCGACAACTTCTTCGGAAAACGCGCGCGAGGCAACTGGCATTTCTGGTCTCAGCTCCTTTGCAGTAAGCACAACAAAAACATTCGCGCTGTCTAGCGAAAGAAGAGAAACAAGGCCCTTTGCGCGTTCAATTCCCGCGCTCAAAAGAACTTTTGCACGCGTAGCATCTCCTTCAACTACCGTCATGCCTTCTTTTTCAAGCTTTCTGGCTATATCCGCATCTTTTTCAACAATAACAAACGGCGCTTTCTTCTCGCGCAGAATATCGCAAATAGTCTCGCCAACTCTCCCGTGCCCGCAAATAATGTAATGCCCCCTGCTATTCTTTGCTTCCGCCATCGTTTCCCTCAATTGCTTTTCTTACTCTCGCTTCAATTGCACGCAGTTCTGCATCGTGCATGCTTCGCGGATGCGCAACGTTGACTGCTATGTCATCTACCACGCGCGCAGGCTTTCCCCCAAGTACAATAACTCTGTTTGTAAGCTTTAAAGCTTCTTCTATACTGTGCGTAACCATAACCATCGTGCACCCAAACTTCTTCCACACTCTCAAAATTTCATCATGCATTTTTTCTCCCGTCAAGTAGTCAAGCGCGCTGAAAGGCTCGTCCATGAGAAGCACTTCCGGATCAACTGCAAGTGCGCGCGCAATCGCCACTCTCTGCTTCATTCCCCCTGAGATATGAACTGGGTAATAATTTTCAAAGCCCTTCAAGCCAATCCACTCAATGAGCGGAGCAGTTTTTTTCTCAATAGTTTTGGCGTCTGCTTTCTGGATTCTCAATCCGAATTCAACATTGTCGCGCACGGTTTTCCACGGAAAAATTGCATAGCTCTGAAAGATGAGCATAATGTCCTCGCGAACTCCTTCCGAACGTTTTCCTTTTACCAGCACCTCTCCATCGGTCGGCTTCTCCAAGCCTGCAAGAATTCGCAGAAGCGTGCTTTTTCCGCCTCCGCTCTGCCCTACAATTGAAACAAACTCGCCCTTTCCAATTTTGAAGTCAACTCCGCGCATCACTTCGAGCTCCTGCTCGTCATTTTTGAACTTCTTCCCCAGCCCGCGCACTTCAATTTCCGTTTCCATCTATTTTCCTCTCCAAATTTTCACTTTTTTCTCCAAGCTTTCAAACACCACTCTATCAGTGAACAAAACAAACAAACCAACCATAATAATCGAGGCAAACGCATAGTCTATATCTGGATGCGCAGAGCGCAGCAATCCGCAGAGTGCATGCGCTTCCCCAACGCAGTGCGCAGGGTCAACTGAAACCGAAATGAATGAGCCGATTCCCAAAACGTTTGCCGCAATTTCAATTGCAATGATAATCTCCCAAATATACTGGAAAGCAATTCTTGTGCCCGTAATCATGCTTGCCCACGCGCCTTCAACAACTACTTCGCGGTAGAGCGTAAATCCTCGGGCTCCCATGATTTCAGCTGCCTCAAAAAGCTCCTTTGGAATCCCAAGAACTCCGTCGCGCACAGAGAAGTAGATTGGAAAGAAGGCGCAGATCGCACTCATTATAATTGCTGCAAAATTCCCGGCTCCGAACCACAGCACGAGAAGGGGAAGAAGCGCCAAGTCCGGAAGCGCGCCCAAAAGCATAACATTAGGCGTAACTGCTGAATCTGTTTTCTCGCGCAAGCCCGCCCAAACTGCAAGCGGAACTGCAAAAACGAGCGCGAGCGCAATTCCTGCAAGTACATTAACGTAGCTCTGGAATGCAACGAACAGGAATTTAGGCATAGCTGCAAGGAAAAAGAGCGTTTTCAGCGCGCGCAGGGGTGAAGAAATTGAAGCTCCGTAGCCCATGAGCGCGGCAATCTCCCAGATTACGAGCGAAACGAAGAGCACCGCCAACCATCCATATTTCTTCCAGCTGAGAGTAACCATGGCTTAAAATTCTGCACACAAGTTTAAAAATTGCACGTGAAATCCAAAACTGCTCAACAAGACAAAACAAGACCTAAAAAAAGCAGTAGCCCCGACCGGATTCGAACCGAACCGCAAGGGGAACCCAGGTTCCCCAATTTGAAACGACGGTTCGTTTCAAATGGGCATTAGAACGGTTCGCCGTTCTAATTGCCCTTTCAGTTTGAGGCTCCAATTCGGCTACGCCGAATGGACCAATCGAGCTTGCTCGATCCGGTCCTCCTGATTTCCCCTCCTACTTCCTAAAAAAAGCAGTAGCCCCGACCGGATTCGAACCGATGTCCACAGGTTTCTCCAGAGCCCACTTGCGCGAGCGCGAAAAGCGCTTGCACACTGCTTTCTTTTGGGCTAACCTACCACTTTTCTTTGCAAAGAAAAGGGGCGGGGCCAGAGCCTGTTATCCTTGACCACTAGACGACGGGGCTATATTTAAGTTTTTAGAGCTAAACTCTGATAAACTTATCTTCACCAAGATTACAAAAATCAAAAATAAAGGAATTCTAGAAATCCTAGCCATTCATTGCTTTCTTTATTTACTTTTACGTTTTCGGGAACTATCTTTTTTAAATCTTCAAACGTGCTAAAATTGGGCAGTTTAAGCAGAACAGTTCCTTTATCCTGCAACGTAAGTCTAACTGCCCAAGAGTATATACGAAATTTGCCAGTTTGGAAATACGTGAGGGGGGTTATCTCTGAAACTTCCTTCCAGCATACAAACCGATTAAACACGCCTAAAAATCTAATATCAATTCCTTCGCGCGTCACCGTGTAATGTTTGAACTTCGCTGCCACTAGTATAACTGCGCATACAGCTGAAACCAAAATTATAAAGCTATAATCGATTACGGGCAGGGGCATAAAAAATTGGGCAAAGAACAGTAACAGAGCCAAAAAAATAACGAAAAATAGTAAGAAATCAGTTATGAGAAATATCGGCACTGCAGAGAAAAAAGCCACTCTGTTCTTTGTTTGCATTTCCATAAAAATCTACCAAGGAACCTTCTTCAAACCAACTCGGTTCGCGAGAAAATTCGTTGAAACGTGGAGCACATATGTGAGCGCCACTAAAAATATTACTGCTTCTAAATTTATAAACGCTGGCATGAGCGGAAGCGCAAAAATGAGCGCGAGAACCAAAAAGAGCAACTGGTCTTGAAGAAACGCGGGCTTCCCTGGTTCCATATTCATTCTTCTCTTTATGAAGCTTCCGAGCGCATCGCCGAGCATGGTTCCCACGCCAAGCAGGAAGCCAAGAAGCACGTATTTTTCCATTTCTGCATTTTCCCAAAAAGCATACTGCGCACTCGCGCGCACTATATAATATACAATAATTCCAGTGAGCACCGCGCCGGCGACTCCAACGAAGAACCCTCTCCAAGTTTTTCCATCGCCAAGAATCCTTCTTCCGTCCGCGAAATTCTTCCCAAAATCCATGGGTTCGCCTCCTCCAAAAATTACTGGAGAAGAGTTTGCAATGTACGCAGGAAGAATGAACAGAATTACTGCAACCAAGTTCTCAAGAAGCATAACAGAAAATACGCGCATGCAAATATATATATAGTACGTAATCATACTATCTACAGTTATGTTTAAGGGCGTCTTTATTCTCTCGAGGGGTGAGCGAATGGTTGGAAATAATTTAGGAAGACTTTTCGGCAGTGCGCTCGTTGCGCTTTTCTTCATTGCAGTTATGGCAGGAATTGTTCTCACTTATGCGCCTTCCTCTCCTCTCGGGGAGCTTTTCGGCGCAAGCAAGTTTGCTGCTGTTACGCGTGCTCCCATTTCCCCCATTTCTTCTTCATGGTCGCGCGGAATCGGTGTTTTCGTTTTCCCCACAATAAACTGGACGCGCGCAATTTCCCGCTGGCCCGTAATTGACATCCGCCAGCCCCTTTGGAATATTGAGCTTTCATCTCCTTCCTCTTCGCCCATTTCTGGAGGCGCTGCAATCATAAACATCAACTACACTACTGCACCAGTTGTTCCTTCAACAGTTCGAAGACCTGTGGAAGGCAACATCATATTAACTACAACTAACGGAACTCTCAGCGCAACTACTGTAAGTACAAACGCAGACGGAACTGCGCGCGTTGCTCTCCTCTATGATAGAGTTGGAAGCGTTACGATTTCCGCAGTCAACCTCGCTTCATCTTCTTCAACAAGACCTCTTGCGCGAAAGAGCATCACGCTTACTTTTGGAGAAGCAAGCGTCAGCGAGCACACAGTTCTTTACTTCTACACGGACACATGCCCATTCTGCCAGCTCATGCGCCCTACTATTCTTGACCTGCGCAATAAAGGCTATGATATAATTACAGTAAACGTTGCAGATGCAACTCAGCTTGCAAAATACGCTTCTTACCGTTCATCCCAATCCGTTCCCGAACTCAAGTGCGCTGGAAGCGGAGAAAAACTAGTCGGAGCAATCGCTTCCGAAGATATTCTCTACTTTGCAGACGAGTGCGGAACAATCGGCGCGCCAACCCTGCTTTCATTCGACATTCTCTACTCAAAGAACGGCACACTTTACAAAAGCTTTTCTGCTCAGCCAGAATCTACAACTATAATTACAATTCCAGGCAGCCGCGAAAGAGAAGCGCGCTTAATTATTGGAAAAGCCCGCCCGCTTCCTAACAGCGGAGGATGGGCACAAGTTGAAATTGTTTCTAGTGGAATTTCTGGAAGCTACAGACGCGGTGTTCTTTTAATAGGCGAGCGCATGCTGTTTTCCGGAAGCAACAGCGGCTACGTAAAGCTCACGGGCTTCAGCTACCGCCCGACTCAAGTTAGTTTCCTAAGTGCTAACTACACTTATCTAATCAAAGAAATAGTACGTGCTCCTATCTCATCTGGCTTTACTACTGCGAGAGGAACTGAACTTGTTTCGCGCGGCGTTTTAGCAACTACCCTTAAAGTTCCAAGCAAGGTCTATGTTTATGATGACGTAACTATTAGCCTGTCCTCATATGATACATTTACAACTTCCGCTCTTGCCGATTGCTCCTACATTCACTATATAAACGCACCAAAATTAATACTTGTGCAATCCAGCTCAACAGCAGAGCCGTTTGTTCTCGGAGGAGCATATAATGGAAATAGTTTCTACTACGATATCCAAAATGAGCGCATCTACTTCAAGCCAAAAGGTGCAGTGTGTTTCTACAACTTAAGCAATTCAGTTACATATGACCCCGGTGATGGAAATCCGCAGGACTGGACGCTAGAAACTACTCTAGAACCCAAAATACAGGCAAGAGTTACAGTTAGAGAGTACCTAGGCAACAACCAATATGATCGGCTCATCTTTACAACTGACAACAGCACTTACCTCTCTTCCGCGTTTGCTTTTACTAGCACAACAAATGCAACCTATGTTGATGCAAGCAGCGCTCCACGCACCGTATTAGAAGGCTTCACGACAGAGCGCGGAACAAAATTTGTTTCTATCGACAGCACTATGATAGCTCTAAGCATTCCGTCTCAGTATGTTGTTCCTTCTTACGACGTCCTTAGCTTCTCCATACCTAACTACGACACCTTCCAAGTTGCAGCGTCTACTGACTGCTCGCAAAGCGGCGTAATTTCAAAGCCCAAGCTGGTACTCGCGCAGTCAGGCTTGAGTGCGCCATTTACGCCTGGCGGGTCATTCACAAGCAACAGCTTCTACTACGACATAGTAAATGACCGCTTCTATATACAGCCAACAGGAGCTGCTTGTTACTACAATCTAAGCACTTTGTCAGATGTTAACAGTACCGGTTCCATTCTCTATGATCCGGGAGATGGCACAAAACCAATATTCTTCAAAAATGACATCTCAAACAAGCTCAACCCGCGCGCGGAAATTGCAATAACTGAAAACGCGGGCAACTTACAAACCGATACGCTCTACCTCCGCGTTGGGCGCGGGTAGCTTCTTTTTATTTTTCTTCTTTTTTTCCAGCGCAAGCGCGCGATACCTTTATATAGCGCCTCTTCTCAACTTTTAAAGTCGGCGACACAGTTAAGATAAGCAGGGGCATGGAATTGGTTGAGCTTAAC
>JBDROI010000090.1:0-3443 GCA_043810245.1 Microcaldota archaeon | reverse complement strand
CTCTTTCCAGCACATATTAGGAAACGCTGGTATTTAAGGGTTTTCTTCGAGCACTCCGCTAAACGAGTGCGAGATTTTTCGACGTTAGTCGAATTCTTCATTTTTTGGCGGCTTCTTCAGCGTCTTATAGCCTAAGTAAGCAAGAACAAGAATCGCGACACTAACAATTGCTAGAAGAATCACGCCAACCAAGCCCGCAAGAAGATATTTAGTAGGCGGAAGCTGCCATTCCTGCCTGCCTATTCCCTGTTCATCTAGCGGCTTCTCAGAAGAGGGCGGCGTCTCCTTCTTTTCTTCTTTCAGTTCGTCTAAGCTTTTTTCATCTGAAGGGCAATCCAAATCCCTTGCGCCTCCGCAGTCCAAATCGCAAACTCCGTCTGCAAGTCCGCTGCAAAAGTTATCTTCATCTTTCGCAAAGCAGTCGGGTGAGCAGGAAAGCATGTTTTCATGCTCTTCGCACACTCCGTTAGGCGTGCATAGCGCCCCCTGGAGATCTAACTCCTCGTAGAGTATAGTGGAATTCTGATATGCAATCCTCAATTTTTTTGCAGACTCGTTAAACGGTATATAAAGCAGTCTGGCCGCTTCGTTTATTTCCACCGCCCCTCCCGGTTCAGTATATATTACCCGTTCTGCATCAAACTTGATCTCCTCAACTACTGCACCGTTTTCATCCACTAACTGCAAGGAGTAGGGACCCTGCGTATATCTGGTTGGTTCCCCAAGTGCGAGATACATTTTTTCAATGGTAACGTCGTTCGCTTTGCCAACAGTAAACGACACTCCAACTACGAAATCCACTGCCAAAGCGGTTGCGCTTAGCAGAAATAGCAGCAACAATACTTTTTCCACCATTTTTAGCTTCCAATCCATCTTCCAAAGTTTGTTCAAGTTCATTGCGGGCACCTCAGGGCGCGTTCTTTTTCAAGATAATCGAGACTTAGCTTATCATGGTATCGCGGTCCTTCTGCATTGGCCCAGCTCATTATTGACCGACCTCCCTTCTCATTCATATTTCCTTCGCAGCATCTACTGCAGTTTGAATATGAAAGGCTACAGGAGCGCCCGGCGTTTGGCATATTAACTGATGCGGGCGTATCGCCCCAGCAGCAGTCTCCGTCTGGGTCGCAGCCGAACTCCTTGCTGAGGTAGTTTGGGTATGCATTTCTTCCGCCCCATGGGTCGCAGTCGCAGTACTCGTCCTTCAACCCAAATTCGTGCCCAATCTCATGGGCTGTTACTACTTCGTAGCCCCGCGAAAGGAAAACGGTCCCTTTGTGCATAGAGTAGCCAATCATGTTGCCCTCGAATATGCCGTCTTCGCCAATGCCCACGACATAATCAAATTTCGCTTCCAGCTGGTTTGCTTCATTTTCCCCGCCACTATGGTCAACGGCACACTGTTCAATGCGCTCCAAATCCGTGCGTCTCCCTTCAGAGTTCACTTCAAACTCGCAGCTTTTGTTCAGTTTCGTTATCTTTATTAATTCGCTGCAGTTTTTCAGGGAAGGTAGGCTGTATGCAAAAAAATCTGCCTGTTTCTCCACTTCTCTTTCGAATTCTTTTGACCCCGAACGCCAGTTCACAGGCACGAACGCGATGTGGAGAACGGAGGGAACACATTTACTCTCAATGCATACACTTTTCCCAGCGCATTCACTGCTTACTGTGCATTCCCCTCTCAATTCCCGCTCGCTTATGCGCTCTGCAAATGCGAGGTTCACGCGGGGCCGATTTTGTTCGTAATCTTTCTTGATGTCGTTTATGACGTCTGCAAGAATCTGATTAAGCGATTCATTTGTAGGGGCTTCGTAATATTTATCTCCTGTTATATTCGTTATGCATTCAAATTGTTTTTTGCTTTCTCCGCCTACCATATACCCAATGGTATACGTAGGCACCACTAGACTGCGTTCGTCGCTTGGAATGCCAGTAAAGTTGGTGAAAGGACTTGCAAACCACCTCATTCCTCTAGCCGCATCGCAAAAAGTTATGTCATCGCACATCCCCGCTCCGTCTGTGAAAATGATTACGTAGCGCCCATACGCCTTTTTTATTTTTGTCATCGCCCAGTTTATGTTTTCAGTCTCATATCGCATAAGATAGTAGTATTGCAATCGGTAATGATCGTAACTCTCTCCGTACGTGTAGTAATTGTTTTGGTAGTAATAATACTCATTCCGACGGTTGATGTAATCATACATATACTGATAAGCCCAAATCTCCCTCTCGCCCATATAAGCATACGCCAAATCCAATCCGTGGGCAACTGAATTAATTTTTTCTACGTTTGCTTCACTAGTTACCTTCCATTTTAAGTAGTTTTTATCGTTAGTAAGAGCGAATTGGTCTGGTTGCGTAGACTTGAACAGATTATAGTTCTTTCCCTTGCAACTACTTTCCGAGTCCGTCCATAAAATCAGAAATGCAGTATCATTTCCAAATGCATCAACAATTTCAAGTGCAGCTATTTTTGCTTCTTCCTGCTTTTCAGTATCATTCAAACTCCCCAAACTGTCTATAACTATGATTATCTCCAGCATGCTTTCTTTTCTTTCCTTTGCTACGCACGAATGTGTTGAAAAATCGCATTCTTCACTTTCGCATTCAGCAGCATAATCACAATGCCCTCCGCTTAGTGAAGCACACTCTCCTAAAAGCACATCTCTCCCATGCGCCGCACTCCCAGTAGAACGTGCACTTTTTCTTATTCGCATCCGAGTCGGCAGCGGCAGAAAAAGCTAAGAAAAGCAAGCAAACAGCAATGGCCAAGAGAAGCTTTTTCAACCCCACACCGCAGGAGTTAGGGAAAGAGGAGAATTTAAACCTGGCGGTTTCGTTCGGCTTTTCGCAGTGAGATGGAGAAACGCGTACGAAGCTCTTTCGGCCCTTCGGCTCACTACATTTATATACTCTTAATTTCAATATAAAGCGCGTGGGAAAATGCACTCCTCAACTCATTTAATTGCAAGGGCGAACGGATTCTTGGATTGCGTTAGTGCGAACGACAGTGCGGTGAAGCTTCAGCAGAACATTGAGACGCTTACTGTGCTTAAGGAAGAAATGATGTTCCAAGGGTTTGACGCTCCGTATTCAGGCTTGCTGAACAGAACGCGCCTTGAAATTGAGGAGTTCACCCAAGCGGACTCGCGCGACTTGAAGAAGCAGGTTGAAAAAATACGCGGGCTTGTGAATGCAAAAAAGTTTTCGCTGAGCCGAGTGCGCATTGCACTTGTTGCCCACAAAATCGCTTTAGGAGTTCTGGAAAGCAGGCTGAGAAAAGAGTTGGTTAAACAGCTTCCTCTCGACGGAAATTATATTGGAAAGCTCATAAACGCGCGCGAGTGCGGCTTGTTCGCGTACAAGAGATTGATGGACGTTCTTGGGGAAGAAAGCGAAGAGGGGGCAAAGGGAATAGCGGTTACAGTTGAATATGAAAAGAA
>JBDROI010000089.1:0-19314 GCA_043810245.1 Microcaldota archaeon | reverse complement strand
CCTCCTAAAAGGCAACGACGATCAAGCAATCTCCGATTACAATCAGGCTCTCCACCTCAACTCAAAATACGCAGAAGCATACAGCAACCGCAGTCTTGCCTACGAACAGCTCGGGAAGAAAAAGCTTGCAAAAAAAGACAGGAGGATGTACAAGAAGCTGACAGACCGAAAATAAACGCGCGCCGCCTCGCAAATGCCTTCGCCCCCAAAAAGCGTCTTGTTTCAAATTTTTGCTCGCGCTGAATCATGCAGATAAATTTTCTACTGAGCCATCCCGAACTAAAAAATCAGAGGGGCTGATTGTTTACCTCGACCGAATAAATCAGCACCAGGCATAACCCTTATAAATATTGATTGGCTAATAATATTCGTAAAACGAAGAAAAACCGAAGAAAGGAGGTTGTTTATGTATCCTGTTTCTCCACAGGCCTATGACCGAGCAATCACAGTTTTCAGCCCAGACGGACGTTTGTTTCAAGTCGAATATGCAAAGGAAGCAGTTCGAAGAGGGGCAACAGCAGCGGGCTTAATCTGCAAGGACGCCGTAGTTCTCGTTGCCATGAAGAACGTTTCCTCGCCTCTTCTGGTTTCAGAATCAATGCGCAAAATTTTCTTAATAGACGAGCACCTTGGAGCAACAGCTTCCGGCTTAGTTGCAGACGCGCGCAGGTTAATCGACATTGCGCGCCTCGAATCACAAAGAAACAAGCTTTCATTCAGCGAGCCGATTCCAGTTGAAAGCATTGCAACCCACATTTGCGATCTTATGCAGTTATACACGCAGTACGGAGGAACGCGTCCTTTCGGAGTTTCGCTTCTCGTTGCAGGAGTTGACGACAAACCGCGGCTTTACGAAGCTGAACCAAGCGGCGCGTTGACTGGCTACAAGGCAGATGCAATCGGCTCTGGAAAGAAGGAAGTAGAAGAGTTCTTTGAAAAGGAGTACAAAGAGAACCTTTCTGTTGACGAAGGAATTCTGCTTGCTCTGCGCGCTCTCAAGAAAACGAGCGATGTGAAAATGACTGCCGACAACCTTGATATTGGAGTAGGTTTGGTGAAAACAAAGAAATTTGCGCCTCTTTCTGATGAAGAGGTTACGCGCTACATCTCCAAACTCTAAGCATTCCAAGTGTTCTTTATGTCATCTTTGGATAAGTGCATAACAGCGCACCTTGACTATTGTGGAGAGCGATTTGAACTTCTCGTAGACTCCAATCTCGCTTATCTTTACAAAACGGGAAAGAAAACAGATTTAGCGAACCTCCTGGTTGTTGAGGAAATTTTCAAGGACGCAAAGAAGGGCGAGCGCCACAAGAATGAAGCTCTTCAAAAAGCTTTCAAAACAACCGAAGTCATGGCGATTGCAGAAATCATACTCAAAAAGGGAGAAATTCAGCTTACAACAGACCAGAAGCGGCATATGGCTGATGAAAAGAGAAAGAAAATTGTCGCAATACTCGCGCGCGAATGCACCGATCCAAGAACGAGCGCGCCCCATCCTCCTCAGCGGATTGAAAAAGCGATGGAGGAAGCAAGAATCCACATCGACCCATTCAAAGAGGCAGAAGCACAGCTTGACGAAGTGCTAAAAGCTCTGCGCCTCATACTTCCGCTCAAGTTCGAAAAGGCAAAAATTGCCGTTCGTTTGCCCGCAGAGTTTGCGCCAAAAGTTTATGGAACGCTCAAAGAATATGGAATTCAAAAAGAGGAATGGCAGCAGAACGGCAGTCTCATTGCCGTTGTTGAAATGCCTGCTGGCTTGCAGAGCGAGTTCTTTGATAAGCTCAACAAGCTCACAAGCGGCAAAGTCGAAACAAAGCTTTTGAAATAGAAACTATTTCGGAGGAATTAACATGGTTAAATTCGTAGTGCCAGGAGAGCTCATTTCAGAGCAGGTTCAGAAAATACCGCACACCTACGTTGAGAACGGAAAGCTCTATGCGAGCGTGATGGGAATGCTTGATGAAAAATCAACGCGCATCGTCCCGCTTCAAGGGCCGTATATGCCAATCGTCCAGGACAACATCATCGGAGTAGTAAAAGACGTAAAATTCGCAGGCTACAACGTTGATTTGAACACACCTGCTTCGGGCTTCCTCTCAAACAAGGACTGCCGCGAGGAGCTTAAATTGGGCGACGTGATTTTCGCAAAAGTGAAGGACGTTGACGAAATGAAAAGCATCAACCTAATGGATGCCGTGAACCTAGTTGGAGGAGAAGTTCTCATGATTTCTCCAGTGAAAATTCCGCGCGTAATTGGCAAGCGCGACTCCATGATTACAATGATTGCAAATGCAACCGGCTCCGAAGTTTATATAGGAAACAACGGAACGATATGGATTAAAGGAGGAAACTCCTCGCTCACTTCGCGCGCGATTTTAAAGATTGAACGCGAGGCGCACACGAGCGGCTTAACGGACCGCATCCGCGAGTTTCTTGAAAATGAATCAAAAAATAATATTTGAAGGTGAACTACTATGTCTGGTGGCAATGAAAATTTGAAATTAATAGTTGACGGAAAACGTCTTGACGGCAGAGCGCTCGATGAGCTCCGCCCGCTGAAGATTGAAGCAGGAGTTTTGAAAAATGCAAACGGCTCCGCGTACGTTGAGTGGGGCAACAACAAAATTTTGGCTGCGGTTTATGGACCACGCGAGTGCATCCCGCGCCACGATACAAATCCCTACAAGGCGGTTCTTCAGTGCCGCTACTCAATGTCTCCCTTTGCCTCTTTGGAGGAACATGGGCGCTCGGGTCCTTCGAGACGTTCGCACGAGCTTTCAAAAGTAATCCGTGAAGCATTCGAAGCAGTCGTGCTTACAGAGCAGTTCCCAAAAACAGCAATCTCGATTTTCATCGAAGTTCTTCAGGCAGACGGAGGAACACGCTGTGCTGGCTTAACTGCGGCTTCAGTTGCTCTTGCAAACGCTGGCTTGCCAATGAAGGATATGATTGCAGGAGTTGCAGCTGGAAAAGTTGACGGAAAGCTCGCATTAGACCTCTCCAAAATTGAGGACAACTTCGGCGAGTCGGACATACCCATGGCATTCTCAAGCAGGAACCAGGAATTACTGCTCTTCCAGCTTGACGGAAAGCTTACGAAAGACGAAATCTCGCAGGCGCTTGAGATGGGCGCAGAAGCCTCAAAGAAGGTGCACGAACTGCAGGTTGATGCTTTGAAGCGAGTTTACACAGCGAAGAAGCAAGAAGAAAATGGAAATGGAAACGGCAGCATCGTAAACGGTGCGCTGCAGGTTTAAACTAAAAGGTGTTTTCTATGGAAATATTGGACGAAGTAAAAAAAGACTATGTTTGCGATTTGGTTAGAAAGAAGAAGAGAGTTGGCGAGCGTGCTTTTGACGAGTACCGCAAAATCAGCATCGAGCGCAATGTCGTGAGCTCGGCAGAAGGCTCAGCGCGCGTGAAGATAGGAGATACAATGGTGCTTGCCGCAGTGAAGCTTGGAATTGCGACTCCGTTCGCAGACCGCCCAACCGAGGGGGTTCTTCAGACAAACTCCGAGCTTCTTCCGCTTGCATCTTCAACGTTTGAATCCGGCCCCCCTGGCGAGCAGTCGATTGAGCTTGCGCGCGTAGTTGACAGGGGAATAAGAAGCGCGGAAATTGTTGATTTGAAATCCTTCTACATCGAACCCGCAAAAGTCTGGAGCTTGTTCATTGACCTCTACGTTCTCGACTATGACGGCAACCTAATAGACGCTTCTGCACTCGCCGCAATGGCTGCGCTTACTGAAGCAACAATGCCAAAATACGAGGATGGAAAAGTTATACGTGAAAACACAGGCAAACTCCCATTAAAAGAAGGGAAAGTGGTTGCCTGCACCTTCTCAAAAATCGGCAATTCCATTCTTGTAGACCCATGCCGAGACGAGGAAATTGCAACTGATTCGTTCATGACTCTCTCAACAACCGAAAAATTCGTGTGCGCGTCGCAGAAAGCAGGCGGAGGCGCAGGCTACACTCAGAAGGAAGTTGAGGACTGCATAGACATGGCGTTCAAGAAAGGAAACGAGCTTCGTGCTCTGATTTAAATCTAAAACTAAAACGGTGATAATATGGTAAAACTTGGAGTAAGATGCGGCGCAGAAATGCGCAAGCGTGCAGCTGCAATTAGGAAAACAAAAACTGCATACCACATTTGCCCGAGCTGCGGGAAAAAGAAAGTGAAGAGAGTTTCAAACTCAATTTGGGCGTGCAGATCCTGCGGTTCAAAGTTCGCGGGCGGAGCATTCTCCCTGAATACGCCGATTGGCGACACGGGAAGACGGCTCATCGATGACCTAAGCCGCACGAGAAAGCAGTAAGCAAGCTAGATTAGAGAATAATAAGAGGTGTGTTCATGTACCGCTGTTGGAAATGCAAAAAAGATATAAAGGAGCTCGATCCTTCGTTCGTTCACTGCCCATTCTGCGCATGCCGAGTGCTCTACAAGATGCGCCCGCCAGTTGCACGCGAAATACTAGCGGAATAGAACGAAGTTGGGACGCATGCTTTACGTAACCACAAGCCGAAAGCCTTCGCAGCTGAGCAAGCGCTTGGGGAAAGCTTTTGCTCTTCTCATTCCTTTTTCTAACTACGAAAATCGAGGCAAGAAAAGCATCGACGAAGTAGTTGAGCGAGCACGCAAGCTCGGAAAAACGCGTGTTCTTCTTGTTTACGAATACCATTCAAACCCGAGCGCGCTTTCCTTCATAAGCATTGGAAGAAAAGAAGAGTGGGAGTGGTTGACTCCTGAGCTTGCGATTTCAAAACTTCAGCTCGCTTCGCCTCTTCCGCGGAGAATTCCGCACGAACTTCTTGTTCAAGGCACAAAAAGCTCTGCTCTTCTCCACCTTCTCGCAAGCGAAGAGCCGGTTGAAGGCGCGAAGCGCGTAGTTCTAGAAGCAGCCGAGAACTCGCTTACGCTCTCAATAGAGCAAGAAGAAATGCTTAAATTCTCAGTCAGCTACAAATCTACAGATTCAAAAGAGGCGGACTAATGAGCGCGAAACCAAAGCCAAAATTCATCGCGTCCATTTCCATTCCTTTCCCGAGCGCAAACTCCGCGCAGAAAGCGCTATCTTCCCTTGAGCAGGAAACAACATTTAAAAAGAGGAGCAGTTCACATATAAACGTAAAGGGAAGCACGCTTCACTTAACAATAGAGGCAGACGACCTTGCGGCATTCCGCGCCTCGCTCAATTCATACATGAGGCTCGTGAAAGTTGTTTCCTCCATCGTAGGCGTAATAGAAAATATTTCTGAAGAAGAGGAAGAATTGGAAGAAGACGACAGATGAAAGAGGACAAAAAATTAATGATTAAAACTGAGGTGAAATTATGGCTCAAATAAACCGAAAAACGCAGGAGCAGTTCGCTGAATACCAAGGGCTCCAAAATCAGCTTCAAATGGTTACTCTGCAGTCTCAGCAGACTAAAATGCAGATTGACGAGCTTGAAACCGCGCTCACTGAGCTTGAGAAAGCAAAGGGCTCAATCTTTCGCGCAGCAGGCTCCCTCTTCCTTGAGTCAACGAAAGAAGACGCAAAGAAGGACTTGAGCGAGCGCGTCGAAACGCTTACTCTTCGCGCAAAATCACTTGCAACTCAAGAGAACAAGCTCAAGGCAAGGTTTACGGAACTGCGAGGAATTCTCGAAAAGGCTGCCAGCGAGAGTGCAGAGTGAGCTGATTCACCATGCTCAAGCCACTTGAGCGTCTTCAAAGCAAGCCAGTTCTAATTACCTTCCATTCCTTAGGGGACGTCGACGCAGTAGGCTCTGCGTTTGCTCTTTCTTCATACTTCAAGCGCGCCTACGTTGTGCCAGCAGATACCGTGAACTCACAGGCAAAGCACCTCATGAAAGCTCTCGACTTAAAGTTCAGCGAGCTCTCTTTAGTTCCAGAAAATGCGAGCGTAATCGTTCTCGACACTTCTTCAAAAATTCTTCTCGCTCCAATTCTCTCCAAACTCAAAAAAATCGACTGCATAATAGACCATCACGCTCTCAACGCGAGCTCGCTCAGCGCGCAGACGATGTGCATAAAACCTTCCTACTCTTCTGCTTCCGAAATCATCAGCGAACTTCTTCCAAAACCAATAAGCGAGCGCGCGGCAATTTGCCTGCTCGCAGGAATAATAACGGACTCTGCGCAGTTTCAAAATGCAAGTGCGCGCACCTTCAGGAATTTCTCAAAGCTTCTTGCGCTCACAAACTTAGAATATAAAGAGCTGCTCGAGCTCCTGGACATTCCTCAAGACATTTCCATGCGCCTCGCAGTTCTCAAATCCGCGCAACGCGCTCAAATTACGCGCGAAGGAGACTTCCTCATCGCTTCTTCGCTCGTGGGCTCCTTTGAGCCTGCTTCAGCGTCCGCGCTCGTTTCCCTTGGAGCAGACGTTGCTTTCGTGGGCTCTTCAGGAACAGAAACCAAAATTTCGGCGCGCATGCACTCTTCCCGCTCGCGCATCCTCAATTTAGCAGAGCTCATGATTCCAATAGGCAAACTTCTCGGTGGAAGCGGAGGCGGCCACGCATGCGCAGCTGGAGCAAACGGCCCTAAAAAAGAGGCGCTCGAGCGCGCATTAAGCGAGTGCGTTTCTCTTGCTCTTCAAGCCTACAAAAAGGCAGAAAGAGAGAAACTTTAAAAGCCGCCTGCGCATAACTTCTCATGTTCGAAAACTTTGACGCCTACCTTCTTCCTCTCCAGCCGTTTGGAATTACCCTTATTGCTCTCGCGTGCATCTGGCTTACTCAAATTTTTCTCGTCGAGTTTCTTTACCGCCGCGTCATCTACCCGTCGATGCGCAAGAACCGAATCACTTCCTTCTTCATCAGCTGGGTTGCAGTTGCAAGCCATGAACTGCTCGGGCATTTTGCAGTGGGCGCGGCAACTGGCTCCCAAATAGACGACATTGAGCTTTCTTCCAGCAGCGGCCACGTAATCTCGCGCTATGAAGTGAGCGTTTTCGGCTGGTTTTCCCAAGCAATTTCTTCCTTCGCGCCCTGTTTCGCACCCACCCTTCTCCTTCTCGCAATCTACTACTTTGCTTTTCCCAACCAGCTTCTTCTTCCAACTTCCTCCTTCCAGCAGATTCTTCTCTCTCAAACAACAAACATCCAAAACTTCGCCTACTCGCTCACAGACCTCTTCAACCCCTTCTCGCTTCTTCTTCTCTACCTCATCATGCCCCTCAGTTTAACGGCAGCTTCAAGCACAGTCGACCTCAAAGGCTTTCTTTCAAGCATCGTGCGCCATCCCCTAATTTTCCTAAGCTTCTTCATCATCTCCTTAATCATCTACGCCAGCCTCCTCGCTTTTGGAATAAACCCCTCTTACGCAGTTTTCTGGTTCGTTACTCTTTCCTTCGCGCTCGTTTTGCTCGGCAACCTTCTCTCGCTCGCGCTCGCAATTTTAGTTGAATTAACTACGCGCACCTCCCTTCTTCCAACTCTTCTCGCGCTTCTTTCATTTCCTTCTTCCTATTACTACGCGCGCATGAGTTTGCTCTTCACGCCCTCGAACTCCTTCATTCTCGCGCTCTCCTCAACCGCCCTTCTTCTCTTCTTTTTCACGCTTGCTTTTCCGAGAAGACGATAGCAAAATACGCGCGCGAAGGAGAAGATCGCCCTAGTCAGATAAATAATAAACTTAACGCCCTAATTCTATTGTGACTCAAATGCAATTTTCACTTCTCGCGGACGCCTACGAGCGAATTGAAGAGACTGCTGGCCGCCTTGACATGACTGCAATTCTCGCAGAGCTTTTCAAGAGCGCGGACTCTTCAAACATTGACAAAATTATCTATCTTACGCAAGGCGTTGTCGCGCCTCCTTTCTGCGGTCTCGAAGTCGGAATGGGCGAGAAGTTCGTAGAACAAGCAATCGCTCTTACTTCGGGCTATTCGCTCGCGCAGGTTGAGCGAGACTACAAAAAGAGCGGAGACTTGGGCAAAACAGCGGAAAATCTGCTCAAAACGAAAAAGCAAACTGCTCTTTTCAGCGAATCGCTTACAGTTGAAAAAGTCTTCAATTCATTCCTCAAGCTCGCGCGAACTGGAGGAGAAGGAAGCCAGGAGGCGAAAATACGCGCGCTCTCAGAGCTTCTCAACAGCTGCTCTCCAAAAGAAGCCCGCTACCTCGTGCGCTTTCCCATAGGAAAGCTCCGATTAGGAGTCGGCGACCCCACAATAATAGACGCCCTCTCAGTTTACTCGCGTGGAGACAAAAGCATGCGCGAAGAGCTTGAGCGCGCCTACAATTTATGCTCAGACTTAGGGTTAATCGCACGAACATTCTTCGAAGACGAGAGCAAGCTCAAATCATTCAAGGCATCTCCATTTCACCCAATAAGACCGGCGCTCGCAGAGCGTCTTCCAAGCGCAGAAGAAATCATTGCCAAGCTAGGAAAATGCAGTGTTGAGCACAAATACGACGGCTTGCGTTTGCAGGTTCACAAGAAAGGCGAGAAAATAGAAATCTACTCGCGCAAGCTGGAAAAACTTACGCACATGTTTCCCGAAATCGTTGCTTCTGCACGCTCCCAAATTAAGGCAAACGACGCAATTTTCGAAGGAGAAGCTCTTGCATACAACGAGGAAAGCGGCGAATATTTGCCTTTCCAAGTTACCATTCAGCGCAGGCGAAAGCACGGCATTAAAGAAGCAGCAGACGAATTTCCGCTCATGCTCTTTGCTTTTGATTTGCTCTACGCGGACGAAAAAGACTACACGCGCGAAGCGTACTCAAAACGGCGCGAGGCATTGAAGAAAATGATAAAGAAAGGAACTACTCTTCAGCTCTCCAACTCCATCCTAACCGACTCAGCAAGCGAACTCGACGCCTACTTCAACGATGCAATCTCAAAAGGATTGGAAGGAATCATCGCAAAAGACTTGAATGCGGAATATGTAACTGGCGCGCGCAAGTTCGCGTGGATTAAATTAAAGCGCTCCTACAAAGGCGAGCTTGCAGACACGCTCGACTTAGTAATAATCGGTTACTTCTTGGGAAAAGGGCAGCGCGCGGAATTCAAATTCGGAGGCCTGCTCTGCGCGGCCTACGACGAAGACGAGGACATTTTCAGGACAACAGCTAAAATCGGCTCTGGCTTCAGCGAGGAGCAGATGCGCGAACTGCAGGGAATGCTCACTAAAATAAAACTCAAGGAAAAGCCCAAGAACGTTGATTCGCTGATTACTCCCGATTTCTGGGTTGAGCCCAAATACGTAATCACGGTTTCAGCAGATGAAATTACTCTTTCGCCAACGCACACATGCGGAAAAAAGCAAACAGGAATAGGCTACGCGCTCCGCTTCCCGCGCATGATTGGCGAGCCTCGAAGCGACAAGAAGGCGCGCGATGCAACCACGGTGAGCGAAATAATAAAGATGCACGAGATGCAGAGGCGAACTCAATTAGAGTAAACTATATATACGCAGACTGCGCATCTAAACGCTGGTGTTTGCCATGGCAACTGAAAAAGTGAAAACTGGAATACCTGGAATGGATGCCCTCCTCTACGGAGGAATTCCAAAGAAATCAATCGTGCTTCTTTCAGGAGCTGCCGGTAGCGGCAAATCCATTTTTGGAATGCAGTTTATCGCGGAAGGCGCGGAGCAGTTCAACGAAAAAGGAGTTTTCATAACTTTTGAGCAGGACAAGGAAACAATCATCGAGCAGGCAAAACTCTTTGGCTGGGATTTTGAAGCGCTAGAGAAAAAGGGATTAGTAATGCTCGTAAAAGCCTACGACCCGCCGAAGATGGAAATGCTCATAGAGCGCGTTGAGGAAAAAGTAATCAGAATCGACAGAGTTTTCAGCAGAATTGAAGATACTCTAAACAAATTCGGAGCTCAGCGCGTAGTTCTTGATTCCATAACTTCCCTTTCCATGATTCTTCCCCCTCATATAAACTCAGTTGAGAAAAAAGGAATTGTCGCTAGTCTTTTCAACAGACTGAGGGAAATGGGCGTAACTGCAATGATTACTTCAGAGCTTGCACGCGGAGAGGAAAAATGGCTGAGCCGCGACCATATCTCCGAATTCTTGGCAGACGGCATAGTAATTGTGAAAGCAACCACCATGGGCTCAACGCTAAACAGAACAATAGAAGTTGCAAAATTGCGCAGATCAAAAATGATCGGTGCTCTCCACAACTTTGAAATAATCGACAAGAAGGGAATAATCGTTGAGAAGCCAGAAGGAATAAAATAACTACCAGTACTTGAACTTCTTTTTTCCAAAACTTAGAACCCAGCCGAAAATAAGCGCGCTCAATGCAATGAAAACGTAGGAAGCGAGAGGCTCGCTTGCATGCAAATTAATCGCAAGCGCAATTACCAACGCCCCAAACGCACCGAATCCAAGAAAATTTGCCCTCTTCACGAGTTGAGAACCCACCTCCATCTCTTCATTTCCAAACTTACGCAGAGCCATGAAAAGGAGCGCAAGACATGCCATGAGCAGAAGTGCAGAAAGCGAGAATAGCGCCTTCAACACCGCTCCTTCAATAAAGAACGCTCCAATCAGCGAGAATCCAAATACGGCAGTAAGCGAAACCACACTCAGTTTCAATGCCTTAACTGCATTTTCTCCGCTCATAGCATCACTTCCACTGCGTAAAGTACTACTGCAACCAACGGATATGAAAGCAGGGAACATTTTGATGCAATTCCATACTTTTCATTCTGCATTCCATAGATAACTGCAGCTCGTACAGGGAGCACAAACAGAAGGAGAAGAAATTTAATTGGTAGCACCAGCGCCAAAACTACGCCCAGCAGAAGCAAATTCTGCAGTACTGTAACTCCCATAACAAATGCAGTAGTCTTAGGTTTTCCCAACATAATCGGCACAGTTTGCACTTTCATCCTTTCATCTCCCCCCATATCCAAAACATCGCGCAAAATCGTTCCCTTTATGCTTATGAGCACTAGAAAAATGCCGACAAAAATTCCTATCAGCGGGCTGATTTCAGGAAACACTGAAAGCATGAATAAATACGTAAGAAACCAGCTAAATGCCACGCTTACGGTTTTTAGCCAGCCTTTTGCTTTTAAGCGCACACTCTTATGTGAATATATGAATCCCAATAATAGAATGCACAGCGCCAGCGAAAGGCTCAGCGTGCCAAGTATGATTCCGACTGCAACTGCGACGAGTGTAAATACTATCAATACTAGCCCAATTTTCGTTGTTTTAAAATTCAGTGCAGGATTATTTTTCCCAGCAATTTGATCCTCCTTAACATCTGTAATATAGTTGTACCCATAACTCGCTCCAAACAGAGCTACCGTTCCGACTAAAACAAGAAGCGCGCGCCTTGCGTCAAGCGCATTGTTTGCAAGCGCAAGAACGAAAACGCAGAGCACATACGACAATATTGCAATTAGCTGTTTGTACCTTATCAAATCCACAATTTCTTTCAGCTGCATTGGTTATTCCTCCTTTAAGTGCAGCGTAAGTGCACCGAGCGTCATTTCAGTTGATGCAAGCATAAAATTTAATCGCTTTCCCAGCAGCGCGCTCACCATTCCAGAAGCAAGCCCTCGAAAAATCGTGAACCTGCTCTTCTCTGCATAGGTCGTCCACGGGAAGTAAAGTGCGTCAACACAGTACTTATCTGCTCTTTTAGTGAGCACTATATCGCCCCACCCTAGTGCAGGAAGATAATCATTCACGAATCCCGCCGCGTTTTTATCCCCGCTCAATTTTCCAATTTCTTCCCCCGCCTTAAAGCTTGCTCTAAAGAGCAATTCTTCGCCGCCCTTTTTTCTTTCCACTTCATTTTCAATAATATAAACTAAATGTGATTCGCAGAGAAAATGCCGTTCTCCTTTAAAATCAATACCTGCTTCAGTTTGCGTAAAAAACTTCATATCCAACAAACGTCTTAACGAATTTTTTGCATAAACCGTTTTCTTAACTTCATTGAGCGCCTTGTATTTTGCTCCAGCTTCAACTTCTTCCAAATTCTGCGAGGAATACGGCTCAAGCCCGCGCTTCCTAAGTTCTTCAAGCGGACCGCAAACCACCACGCATCTTTTTCCTTTTCTTCCAACGCATTCCGTCTGCACTCCTTCTACTTTTTTGTCTGCCATCGCATACGCCCAAAATCCTGCGCCTCCTCCGTCTGCTAATATATGTCCTATTCCGTTTTTCCTGCATACTAAATAATTATCGGCTACAAACGAAACAGTCTTTCCAGTTTCTCTCTTAAAATCTGCGTTTTCTGCGTAAGTGACTCCGAGAAGCTTTGTAAAGAAGTATGTGAATTCCATTACTTCTTTTTCGCTTGCACTCTTAAGCGTTGGAAAATTAGAAACTGAAGCGTATACATACCCAAATTTCTTTCCAGTTGCGTAAAGCAGTTTTTTACCTTCGTCTCCATATTTCTTTGCAACTTCGTTTTCAATATTCATTAAAAGAAGTTCTGGAAGAAAAAGAATTCTTAGATACGTCTCCTTTCCGCGCTGAGACGCCCTGCTCACAACAAAGCCAGGTTTATCTATCTCCTCAATTTTAGGGAGAAGTATGTTCTTTATATACCATACAGCGGCTTTATCCTTGATTGACATGGGCGCCCAATCTTTCTTCTAACTGCATAAATTTAAATTCTTGGCTACTCGCCTGCTTCAACAACCAAGCGCCCAGAGCGCGTGTCAGCTTTCCATTTTCCAAGAATTACCCTTCTTTTTGTTGAGAGCATTCCCGAAACTAATCCGCGGAACAACGCATAACTCGACTCCTTCGAATACTTGCACCACGGAAAATAGCGCGCATCAATCCCATAGTTCTCCTTTCCATTCTTCATGCTGTTCACGCGCACTTCCCCCCATCCAAACGAAGCAAAGTAGTCGGTTATATACTGAAGATTTTGGGGTCTGCCTTTTTCTCCAAGCGTTTTTGCGTAATCAAACGAAGCCTCAAAAAGCAGTTCTCTTCCGCGCTTCAGCTTTCTCAATTCATTTTCTAAAGCATACGGCAAAAGTGCATCGCAAATTACATGCCTATCCTTTGCATAGCTCAAAATTCCGCTTGTGTATGTGACTACTCCTGCATCCATCAGACTCTTGAGCGAGCTCTGCGTGTAAACCATCCTCTTCGTCATTTTTCCCATCTTATACCGCTTTTTATCCAAACGGTTTATCTGTCTATAAACCTCAGTATAATGAATTTCCTCAAGCTTGCTTTCGCGCATGAATTCGTTGTGAATGCACATTCTCTTGAGTACAGTGTACGGCGCTGCAATCAGCTCGCATTCTTCTGCTCCTCTTCCCTGGCATTCAATCTGAACAGCTTCCACGCTCTTGTCTTTCATTAAGTACGCCCAAATTCCCGCAATTACGCCTTCGCTCAAAAAATAGCCCATTCCATTTTCTCGGCAAACCGTATAGTCCTTCATTTTTATCATGAGCGTTTTCTTTTTCAAGTCAACTTCATATTCCGTCCAGCTTGCAACCGTGCTTTCAAAGTCTCTAAGAAAAACATTCAGCGCTTCCAAAAATTTCGACTCCGAGCACGCGTTTATTCTCGGAACTCCCGTCATGCTCGCGTAAGCGTACCCAAACTTTTTTCCCGCAGAGTAGAGCGCCTGTTTTCCCTTTTTTCTGTACTTCTTTACAACGCGCCCCTCAATCTCCTTAAGCAAATCCTCAGCAATCACCAAATCGCGTATGGAGCGCGCCCCGCCTTCAACAAGAACGTTCTTTATTATGAACCCTGGCTCGTCAATATCCTCGCCCTGCGGAACGATAAACCTTCGAATGAACCAGTCTACAATCCTATCATGCCCCATAATTTCGCCTTCCTCTTCTCTTTCAACGCCTTTAAACACGCACCTTTAAATTATTTCTTTCCCCTATTACTGCCATGGCGTCCAATTCAAAGCTTCTTTCGCGCGAAGTGCGCGATTTGCAGTTGAAGAGCAACATGAGCGTAGCCGAGCTCGTGGAGCAGATGGGCGAGAGCGGTGGGTTTACTTCCCAGCATCTCGCAGACGGCGTAAACATAATGCGCGGCATGCTCGCAGACAAGGAATGCGCTCGCTTCTTCTCGTTTCCAGCTTGCATAGTTTCAACTGGCTTGCGCGGAGCAATTGCTCAGCACGTGAAAGACTTCAGCGCAATCATAACCACGTGCGGAACGCTCGACCACGATTTGGCGCGCGCATGGGGCGGCAAATACTTTTGCGGCGCGTTTGAGCTCGACGACGAAAAGCTCCACAAGGAAGGAGTCAACCGCCTTGGAAACATACTCATTCCAAACGCAAGCTACGGAGAAACTCTTGAAAACGGCATGAACCCGATTCTCAAAGAGCTCGCGGCCCAGAAGGAAGAATGGGGCGGGCGCGAACTAATCCACGAATTTGGAAAGCGCGTGAAAGACGAGCACTCAATTCTCTACCAAGCTGCAAAGCACAACGTTCCAATTTACGTTCCGGGAATTACCGACGGCGCGTTCGGCACAAACTTGGTTCTCTTTTCGCAAGACAAAAAGTTCAAGCTCAACATTCTCAAAGACGAAAAAGAAATAAGCGACATAGTTTATGACTCGAAGAAAACTGGCGCGCTCATGATTGGAGGCGGAATCTCAAAGCACCACACGATTTGGTGGAACCAATTCAAAGGCGGGCTCGACTACGCGGTCTTTATCACCACCGCGAGCCAGTACGACGGAAGCTTGAGCGGCGCGCGCCTCACAGAAGCAGTCTCCTGGGGAAAAATAAAGGAGAAGGCACGTTATGTCACGATAGACGGCGATGCAACAGTTCTTCTAGCAGTAATGCTCGCTGCGCTTGAAAAATAGCAAAATTAGTTTTTCTACTTCTTCTGCACGTTCTTTCCATTATTCTTTAGTGCGTCTGCTCCTGAATGCGGACCTTTTCTAAACTCTCTTTCTTTTGGAGGCGTAGATTCATATGCAGATCTCATCTCTTCAAGAAGCAGTTTCATCTTGTCATGTCTTCCAATCGCATCCGTAATTCTCGTCCATTTATCTGCTGTTGCTACTCTCCTCAGACTCACAAGCGAGGATATAATCTCATCAATAGCATATTCATAATTAACATCTCTGAGCATCTCCATAAATCGTTCAGAAAGTTCATCAACTGTTTTTTTGCTCATCTTTCCCGTATTCATGTGAAGAATCGTAAATGCAAGCTTTCTAGTGCCTTCATTTTCGCTAGTAGCAAGTTTAACAACCGTATCTAAAAAGATCTTCTTAGTGCCATCGCCTAATTTTTCGTCAAACTTGTCATGAAGCTTCCAAACAGTTTCTATTTTAATAGCTCCATCTTCATTAAGGAGCGCATTTACGATTTCCTCAAGACCGGTGCCTTCTTGGTTATTTCCATTCATGAAACCACTTTGAGTGTATATATTTATGCATTTGGAGTATTTAAACCTGCATACTCCGTCTAATGCCGTATAAATTTCTTCTCGAGCGAGTGCAAAGGTATTAAATCCTTTCTTCCCAAAACTAATAACTACTGCTTAATGCGTTCTTTTTACGTATTATGCTACTACGAGGTGGACAAATGAAAATTTCTGAGCTAACCGCAGGTACCGGAGACGTAAGCATCGAGGCCGAAGTCATTTCAATCGACGAGCCCCGTGATGTAGTTACCAAATTCGGGAAGAATACGCGCGTTGCAAATGCCAAAATAAAGGACGAGAGCGGAGAAATTACGCTTTCTCTCTGGGGCGACGACATTAACAAGGTTGCAATAGGCGACAAGATAAAAATCGAGAAAGGCTGGGTTTCTGAATTCAAGGGCGAAAAGCAAATCTCAGCAGGCAAATACGGCAAAATCGAAGTTGTGAAGTAAAACCAGCGGCGAGAAGAATGATGCTTTCCAACGAAGACATAAAGCGCTGTCTTGCAGACGGCAGCATTAAGATTGAGCCTAAACTTCCAGAGGACGCCATAGGCCCCGCGTCAGTTGATTTGACTCTAAGCAGCGAATTCTGGAAGTTTAAGAACTCAATAAATGGAAGCACCGTTGACTTGAAGCAGAAAACCTTCAAAGACGTAACCGAGCGCATGGTTGCAGACTCAGTAACCCTAAAACCTGGGGATATGATTCTCGGGCGCACCGAAGAGAAAATTACTCTTCCAGCAGACATCATGGGGCGCTTGGAAGGCAGAAGCAGTTTCGCGCGCATGGGGCTCGCAATTCACGTTTCAAGCGCAGTAATTCAACCCGGTTCAAGCAACCACCAAGTTCTCGAAATCGTGAATCTTTCTCCCTTTACAATACTGCTTCACAAAGGCTTGCGCGTGTGCCAGACTCTTTTTGAAAGGCTTGAAACTCCAACAAGCAAACCGTACGCGAAGTTCGGAAAAGTTGCGCGCGACCAGTAAGTGCTAAACTCGCAAAAGCTAATTAGACAATTCACGAGAGAAAGCTATTTAAGGTTAAAAACGGATATTTTTAGCATGATTGAAGTTCGCTTCCATGGAAGAGGCGGCCAGGGAGCAGTTACGGCTGCAGAGTTGCTTGCAGTAGCCGTAGGCGAAGGCGGCAAACGTTCCCAAGCATTTCCATTTTTCGGAGTTGAAAGAAGGGGCGCTCCGGTTATGAGCTTCTGCAGAATTGACGAGAAACCTATTAGACTCCACCAGCAGGTCTACGAGCCAGACTACGTCGTAGTTCTTGACAACACGCTCATTGAAGGCGGAACAGTTGACGTTTGCTCAGGCTTGAAGAAAAACGGAGTAGTAATAATAAACTCCAACTGCTCAAAGGAAGCATTCAAGCTTCCAACAAAAAATATTTACACAGTTGACGCGACTTCTATTGCGCTCAAGCATTTCGGGCGCGCGCTCGTAAACACTGCGATGCTCGGAGCATTTGCAAAAGTTTACGGCTTAAAATTGGAAGCAGTTAAGCGCGCAATAAGCGAGCATTTTCCAAAAGAGCTCGCGGAAAAAAACATGCGCGCAGTTGAAGAGTGCTTCAATCAAACAAAATAACGATAGTTGATCCTTATGAAAATTCCAATGGCAAAACCCGGAACAACAACGGAGAACAAAACAGGCGACTGGGCGACACAGCATCCGCAGTTGGACAAAAGCAAATGCATAAAATGCGGCATCTGCTACAACTACTGCCCCGACAGCGTAATCGAATGGGATAAAGGCGAGCATCCCGAGTTTGATTATAATTTCTGCAAGGGGTGCGGGGTATGCGCCAATGAATGCCCGATGAAAGCGCTGACAATGAGAGTAGTGGAAAAATGCAAACTTTAGAAGGTTCGATAGCCGTAGCTGAAACCGTAAAAAACTGCGTTCCTGATGTGGTGGCGTGCTACCCAATTACGCCGTCAACTCACATAGCCGAAGCGTTAGCTCGGCATTACGCAGACGGAAAGCTCAAAAGCTACATTACAGTTGAAGCCGAGTTCTCGGCAATTTCTGCGCTCATAGGCGCCTCTGCAACAGGCGCGCGCTCTTTCACAACAACTTCTTCCCAAGGATTGGCACTCATGCACGAAGCTCTCTTCTGCGCAGCGGGCATGCGTCTGCCCATGGTTGCAGTTGTAGCAAACCGCGCTCTCAGCGCTCCCTTGAGCATTTGGAACGATCATCAGGACACGATTTCAGAGCGCGATTCTGGATGGATTCAGCTCTACTGCGAAACCAACCAAGAAGTCGTTGACACAATTCCTCTCGCGTTTAAGCTTTCCGAATCAACTTTTCTTCCCGTAATGGTTTGCATGGATGGCTTCTATTTGACGCACGCGGTTGAGCAGCTCGAAGTTCCAAGCGAAGAATTCATAAAGCAGTTTCTTCCTCCTTTCAAGCCCGCAGCTGTTCTCGACTCAGAAAAGCCGATTTCCATAGGAACTTATGCTTTTCCAAAAGACTACAACTCCTTCAGGCGCGACATAAATGACGACCTTTTCGCTTCAAAAAATACTTTCAAAAAACTCGACGCTGAATGGAAGAAACTAACAGGCAGAGGCTACGGCTTGCTGGAAGAATACAAAACCAAAGACGCAGACTCAATTTTCTTGGCAATGGGAAGCATAACCGGAAACGCAAAAGAAGCAGTTGACGAACTGCGCGCAAAAGGCGAGAAAGTCGGAGTTCTCAAGCTAAAATGCTATAGACCTTTTCCAAACGAAGAGCTCGCAGAAGCGCTCTCGCACGCAAAGCACGTAGCAGTTTTTGAAAAAGACGTTTCTCTTGGAGGAGCGCCGCCTCTCTTTTCAGAAGTTGAGCACGCGCTCGCGACTCTTTCGGAAAAAGAGAAGCCAATTCTTTCAAGCTTCCTTGGCGGAATTGGAGGCACTGATATAACTTCAAACGACGTAAAATTGATTTTCAAAAAGATTTCTTCAGGCAAGCGGTTAATGGAGTGGTATGGATGATAGAATCCAAATTTACGCACGAAAAGGAGCTTTTCTCTCCCGGGCACAGCGCATGCGCAGGCTGCGGAGTAACAATTAGCTTCAGAAACATTCTTCGCGCGCTCGGAAAAGACATCATAATAGTCAATGCCACGGGCTGCTCTGAAATCTTTTCAACCTGCTACCCAAAAAGCGCGTGGCGCGTTCCTTACATCCACTCGCTCTTTGAGAACGTTCCAGCAGTTGCAAGCGGAGTTGTTCGCGCTCTCCGCGCAAAAGGAAACGAGCACACCCAAGTTGTCTGCATCGCGGGCGACGGCGCAACCTACGACATCGGCTTCGGCGCTCTCTCAGGCATGCTCGAGCGCAACGAAGATGTTCTCTACATCTGCTACGACAACGAAGCTTACATGAACACCGGAGTTCAAAGAAGCTCTTCAACTCCTTTCGGCGCGTCAACTACTACTTCACCAGCTGGAAAGAAAATCCACGGCAAGCAGCAGACAAAGAAGCCCATCGTTGAAATTGCCGCGGCGCATGGAATTCCATACGCTGCAAGCGCTTCAATTGCGAATCTTCCAGACCTCGCGAACAAGCTGAAGAAAGCAGTTTCAATTAGAGGCGCGCGCTTCCTTTCTGTGCATACGCCCTGCGTTCCCGGCTGGGGCTATTCTTCTGAAAAAACAGTCGCGCTCTCAAAGCTCGCAGTAGAAACCGGAGCATGGGTGCTCTTTGAAATAGAGAATGGAAAATTCAAGCTCAACGCGAACCCCGCGAAGAGGAAACCTCTTGCAGAATACCTAACTTTCCAGAAGCGCTTCAAGCATCTTTCGCAAGAAGAAATCGCGCAGATGCAAAAACAGCTCGACGCGAAGTGGGAGACGCTTGCTAAATGGGAAAAGTGCGATTAAAGTGTGCAAAGCACGTCATAGATATCAAAAGCTACTTTCCCTTTTTTCT
>JBDROI010000088.1:0-9326 GCA_043810245.1 Microcaldota archaeon | reverse complement strand
CTTTTCTTATTTTGAAAACTGGATTTCTGACTCTTGCGGCAGTTTCCACTGCCTTCTTGCCGCTCAGCCTGTTGAGCAGTGTCTTTGCATTCTGGAGTTTTATGCCTGCTTCTCCAACTCCGATGTTGAGCGTCACTTTTTCAATGACCACTTCGCGCATTTTTATTTCATTCATTGCAATGCATCTCCAATTACGAACAGATAGTCTTTGACTGTGATTATGTCCCCGTTTTCAGATTTCAGCTTTGCTTCGGATTTTCTCATTTGAGTTGAAGGCGTCAACTCTTCAACCACTACAATTTTTCCAGCGTGCTTTCCCTTCTCAATAATGCAGCGTGCGCCTTTTTCAAGACGGTAGACGCCGATTACTTTTTCTTCTGGAATGGAAACCTTTAGAACGTCGCCGATATCCGCCTTTTGTGTTAGGGGGAAAAGCCGTCCATCGTGAGTTCCAATCTGCAGTTTTCCTTTCTTTGCAGTTGTTTTGCTTTTTACTTTGCATAGCTTGTACTTGCTTTCTTCTTCTTTTATTTCAAGAAGCTTTGCGCGCTCTTTTGAGTCAATAATCATTCGGTAGTATTTCTTCATTTTTGGAATGCTTACTACGTCCATCATCCCTACTGCGAAGTTATCTACTTTTCGAATCTTGCCGTCAATGAGGATGTCGCCGTTTTTCATGATTGCCTTTACTTCCTTGGAGTTGTCTGCAAGATTCAGGATGTCTCTTATGAGCACTACTAATGCAACGGAATGACACGCGGGGTGCACTCCGCATCCAGGTTTCATCAGCCACTCAGAACTTTTTCTTAAAACTGGCGAATATGTGGATGCTGCGATTCGTTTCAAATGCGGCGATTCTCCTTTTTTTGCCATCAATATCTACCTCTTATTTCTTTGCGCTTCTCCCTAAAATTGTCTCCCTGTCTTTGTTTCCGAATTCTCCGTCTATAATCATGACGTTTGAAGGATCAAGAGCAATCTGCACTTCGGCTCCGCTTGCACGCCTGTCAACGATTCCCTCAACATAAACTTTCAGGTTGTTTAGGTCTACGGCAGTTACCTTTCCTTCTTTCTTTTTGTGTTCTCCGCGCAAAACCTTTACTTTGTCTCCTTTTCTAAGCGTGATGCTTCTCTTTGCAGTTTTGAGCTTCTTCCTGAGCTCTTTTGAGATGTGCGCGTTTAGTAGCTTCTGCCTCTTGTGCATGGGCGCATTGTATCGCGCTTTTCTCTGCTTTCGCGGTTGTTTTGATTTCGTAAGCATATTCTCTCCCTCATACTACTGCTGCTGCAATTGCAGCCACTTTCGGGTATCGTTCTGCAACTTCGCGCGCAATTGCGCCTTTGATTTCAGTTGCTTTTGGAAGCCCTTGCTCGTCTATTAATACAGCAGCATTATCCTCAAACTGCAAACGGGTTCCGTTTGGCCTTCGAATCTCCTTCTTCTGTCTTGTAATTACTGCTCTTTCTACTTTCTTCTTCATCTGCGGAGTTCCCTTTTTCACTGCGCATATTATGATGTCTCCGATTCCAGCACCGGGATATTCGGCTCTCTTTCCATGCCAGCCGATTACTCCTATGATTTGGAGCAGCTTTGCACCGCTGTTGTCATCGCATACTAGGTTTGAGCCTTTTGTCAAACCTTTTGGAATGCCAGTTCCTAAACCTTTCACATTACTCACCTATTTTCTAAATTACTCTTTTACTATCTCAATAACGGTCCATGCTTTTGTCTTGCTGATTTTCCTGCACTCGGCAATTTTCACAGTGTCACCAGTTTTTGCTCCGATGCAGTCGGGGTTGTGCGCCGCGATTCTCGAGTTGCTGCGCGCGTATCTCTCGTATTTTGGGTAGTACTTGACAGTGTGGCGCTCAACAATCACGGATCGCTTGCCTTTGTCGCTGACTACTTTGCCAACTAACACAGCGCCTCTTGTCTTTATGCTTCCGTGCGCAAAACAGTTCACATCGTTGCATTCTGCCATCATAAACACCTACAAACTTTTACAAAACCATTTTTTTTCTGAATAATTTTTTCGGCCTCTCTTCCGGCGCATACAAAATTTCTGCGCCCCGTATGTCTACGAACTCGCTGTTTGGCAGGCGAAAGCGGAATGTGCACGAGTTTTTTGGAATTCTTCTCGGTTTTCCGTTTTTCTCCACCATCAGCGTATTCTTCGTTTCGTCAACCACCATTCCTTTTGTATGCAGCAAGTTTTTGCAGTTGCTTTTCACAACCTCTGCCTCGAGCCCTATGAGCTCGTGCACGTAAACGTTGCGCCGGGTTATCATGATTGCACCGTTTTCGTTCGTTTAATCTGCCTACCTGAGCATCTGAATTGTAATGTTCTCTTCAGGGTAGCCCATCTTTTTCAGGATTTCTTTCACTTTTTCCTGGTGCTTCCCTTGGAGCACAATAATGCCTTCCTTTGCGGTTCCTCCGCAGGCAAGTTTGTGCTTGAGCTCTTTTGCGGTTTTCACGAGTTCAGAACCCTCGATTCCTTCAACAATTGTCACGAGTTTTTTGAACTTCTTCTTCGTCGTGTAAATTCGTATTTTCTGCGATTCTTCCCTTTCGAGAGCTTCGCATGCGCAGATGTCTTTCAAAAGCCCGCATTTTGGGCAGATTTCAGGCATTTACTACATTCACCTCTTCCTTTTTTTCTACTTTCTCTACTTTTTCAATTTTTTCAACTTTCTTCTTTGTGCTCGGGGCTCTTTTTCGGATATTTTTCTGTATCCCAAGCTTCTTTTCATGAATTATCGTAAGTATGCGTGCAATGGTTTTTCTTATTTCTTTCATTCTTCCTGCGTTCTGCGCCTTTCCTCCGGCTGCAACTGAACCGCGCTCGCCTGCAAGCTCTATTTGGAGCTCGTCTAGCTTTGACGCGAGAGCACGTTCGTCAAGTTCGCGGATTTCGGTTGATTTCATGATTGCCATATCATTTCCTCATCGTCTTTTTGGTCTCTCTGGTCTTGTGCGCGAGTCAGAAGCGTTGTTTGCCCCTTCATCAACCACAACGTCCTCGTCTGCCTTCGTCACAGCTTCTTCGGTGCTTTCTGCTGCGCTGATTACGCGCGGAAGTTCAACCTTCTTCTTTTCCTTCTTGTCCGGGAACACGGTTCCTGGAGGAACTATGCATACAAGAACTCCAATTGCACCGCTTTTTGGGTATGCAGTAACGTGAGCTTTGTGAACCAATCTCGACGGCTCGCCCGCTTTCGGCATGTAGCCCGCAGCAACTCTTAAGCGCTTTGCACGGCCTCCTTTTGCGCCAATCTTTCCGCTTGCAATGATTTCAGCGCCTAGTGCGCCTGCATCTATTATGCTCTTGAGTATTGAATGCAGAATTCCGCGAATATTCTTTCCCATTTCTATGAATTTCACTGCCTTCTTTGCCATTAATCTTGGCTTGAGTTCGACTTTTTTAACATCAACAACGCTTATTTGCGGGTTGTCCATTCCGAATTCATGCTGAACTGCGTCGGTTAATTCCTTTATCGTTTTTCCTTTTCTTCCAATCACTTTACCGGGGTTTGTAACTTCAACTTCAATTCTTGTAACCATGGGCGTGCGCTGAATCTGCATGTCCGAAAATCCGGCTCGGTCAAGTTCGCGCTCTAAGAACGTTTCAACGCGGTGCCGCGCAATTGCATCTTCAATGAATTTTTTGTGTACTGCCACTAACTTACCTCCTTCAATACTATTTCGACTCTTGAAGTCTCATAGTTCGCGCGGCTCCATCTTCCTTTTGAGACGACGCGTGGATAAACATCCTGCTTGTTCGCTGAGCAGTGAGCAATTATGAGCTTGCCGCCCATGCCCAAGCTGCTCGCGTTTGAAATTGCATTTTTAAGAATCTTGAGCACGTACTTCGCGGATTTGCGGGGGTATCTTCCTTTCTTCCCTCCGAGTTCATGTCTGTGCCCAAGTCTCTTGTTGAATTTTGTGTAGCGCACTGGAAGCTCCATGCTCACGAATTTTTCGAGGAGCACGACTGCTTCCTGCACTTCTTTTCTGCGTATGTTTGAGCATACCTGCGTCAAATCCTTGTACGAGGCGTCTATGTTGTAGCCCTGCGCCTTCGCGTACTTCACGGATTCGGTGCTTTCAATGTTCTCCATTGAGTATTTGTAGTTCGACATTTTTTCCCTCTTCTCACTTACTTAAGCGGGATAAACTTGCTTCCACGCGTTGCTCCTACTCCAGGTCCAGAGTGCAGAACTCTGTCTGTTGAGTGGGCCATTTCTCCCAATCGTCTCCCTATCATTTCATCAGTAATTATGATGTTGTTATACTCTTTTCCATTGTAAATTCCAAATTTTAAGCCAACCCAGTCGGGTAGGATGACGGCGTTTCTTGTTCTGGTTTTGATGACTTTGCCTGCTTTTCCTTCTTTCTTTAGTTTCTTGACTTTCTCCAGAAGCCCGCGGTATGTGCTGAAATCCATCGCCGCGCGCTTAACTGCTCTGCGCGCTCTTGAAGTAAGCAGAGCCGAGAACTGGTCTATCGTCATGGCAGCAAGCTCTTCCGATGTTTTGCCCCTGAAATTAAATTTCTTTGCCATTTGTTCACCTTAATATAATATATCCATGCTTACTTGGAATTTCCTTCTTCCGTCTTCCTCAATCTCTTCTGAGAGGTTGATCTTCCCATAGTTCTTGCAGCAACGTGACCGACTTTTCTTCCTGGAGGAGTATCTCTGGACACTGTGGATGATTTTCCTTTGTGGTGCTGTGACCCTCCGAATGGATGGCTGACTGGGTTCATGGCTACTCCGCGAACCACTGGCCACAATCTGTTTCTTGCTCCCATTTTATGGAAGTTTGCGCCGGCAGTCATCATTGGTTTTTCAAGTCTCCCGCCGCCGCAGATTATTCCTATCTGCGCCCTGCAGTCTGGAGGAAAAATGCGAACCTTTTTTGAAGGGAGTCTTACTGTAACTACTCCTCCCTCGTGTGAAACTACAAAAGCCGCGCTTCCTGCAGCGCGCACGAACTTGCCTCCGTCCCCTGGAACGGATTCAATTGCATAAACAGGACTTCCATCTGGAATCTGCGAAAGCGGAAGAACATTTCCCGAGCCGATTTTTGCCTGCTTTCCCAGTTCGATGTTTTCGCCTACTTTTGCGCCTTCGGGAGCAAGAAGCAGGAGCTCTTCGTTGTTTTCAAACCTAATTTTCATGAGAATTGCATCGCGTCCTGGGTCGTCGACAAAATCAACAATTTCCCCTTTGAGCACGCTGTTTCGTTCAACCTCGTCGTAGACTCTGTATGATAGGTCCACCTTGTAGCGGTGCGACGGGCTTGTGTATGCTGGAGAGCCCTTTCCCCTTCGCTGCTGTTGAAGAAATTTTCCCATTTGTTTACACCTATGCTATTTTGAGCGCCGCGGCAATGCTGTCTGCAGAGAAGCCTTTCTTCAGCTTCACAAACGCTTTTTTGTTTCCCTGCGGCGTAATCATCATGTTGACTGATTCTACTTTCACGTTGAATCTCTTTTCGATTTCTTCCTTAATCTGCTTTTTTGTCGAGCTCTTTACAACTACGAAAACCATTTTGTTCTCGCGCTCAATCATGCCGACTGCTTTTTCGGTTGTTACGGGGTATAGTAGTAGTGCCATGATTTCACATCTTTGCCAGCTTTTCAATTGCTCCTTTGCTCCAAATTGTTAATCTTCCGGGTTGGGTTCCTGGAGCAAGAAGCTCGACTTTCAGCTTTTCAACAGTTACTGCATCGACTCCTGCAATGTTGCCCGCTGCTTTGCACAAACCGCGGTCTTCGCCGACGACTATAAGCACTGATTTCGGAGTAGTGTACCCTCCTTTTCTGTTCTCGCGCACTCCGCTTCGCTTTTTTCTATTCTGCGAGCGCTCCAAATCTGCGTTGATTCCCAATGCTTCGAGCATCCTCAAAACATCTTTTGTTTTCTTTGATTCTTCGAGCTTGTTCTCAACGATGAGCGGAATTCCTTTTGCCTGCTTGATTGCATGCCCTCTTCTGCTGACAACGTCTTTGTCTGCAGTTGCGGCAATTGCGCTTTTCATTGCTTTGTCATATTCTTTCTTGTTGATTTTTTCAATGAGCACTTTCGCGACTCGCGGCGGGTGCGCTCTTCGCCCCTTGACTGCAAATGGAAGCCTCTTCACTTTTCCGAACTTTCCGTGGGGCAATACTTCTCGTGGCAAACGCGAAATTCCGTGGTTTTTTATTGAGCCGAAAATTTCTTTTCTTCCTCGGTAGCGCGCACTTGTTTCCAAACCTGCAAAAGGATAAGCTCCTTTGGGCTGGTAGCGCATTGTCTGCTCCGAAATTACTGCTCTTCGGATGACTTCAATGCGCACTTTCTCGCTGAAAACTGCGGGCAGTTCGATTTCGCCCGCGACGTTTCCCTCAAGTGAATAAATATTAGTTTTCATTTAATTACCTCAATTGCCCTGCTTGGATTTAAGAGAAATATATCTTATTTGCGGAGCTTTTGGAGCTGCGCTCTTTCTTATTGATTTTCGCAGGCGCACAACGCGCTTTTTTGTTCCGCCTACTGAACCCTTTACTAATATATAGTGAGTTTTTATGAGCCCGTATCCCAGGAACCCGCCTTTGGGGTTTATTTCTTCGCCATTTTCGCCGATTTTTAAAATTCGCTTGTTGATTTCTGTTCTTGTGTGGTAGCCCATTTGGCCAGCCATTGGAGTAGTATACATGACGCGCGCCGGGTGCCATGGGCCCAAAGTTCCGACGTGCCTTCTTTTTCCGGTTGCCTTTCTTCGCTGAACAGAAACTCCGAACCGCTTCACTGCGCCCTGCCAGCCTTTTCCTTTTGTTACAACGCGAATATCAGTGAATTCCCCTGGCTTAAAAACCTCGCTTACTTTCACTTCCTTTCCAAGAATGCCTTTTGCATATTCGAGCTTTTCGCGCGGAGTTTTTCCTCCAACGCCTATTTCAACGCGCTCGATTTTTTTCTTTCCAATTCCGGTTTTTCCAGGGTCTACAAATGCAAGAACGTCAATGTCTTCAAGAAGGTCGATGTTTTCTTCTATTTTTTTCAAGCCGTCGTTTTTTGGCGCGTTGATGAGCTCGAGAATTTTTTCGTCGCTCGTGTATGCGTCGGTTAGAACGCGTCGGCTCCCGTCTTTGACATACGCGCGTATTCCAAAAATCGTGATCGGAGGAACTTCAAGAACGGTTGCAGAAGCAGAAACTTCAAAGCCTTTTGTTGGAGAATTAGAATCGTCAACCATGAGCGCATGGGTCATGCCTGCTTTATACCCGCAGAACCCAAGCAAGCACGGAGTCTCATTATTCGCCCAGCTGTGCATGCGCGGCATTTGCTTCGCCGCGCGTTTTCGGGGCCTAAATGCGAGAGAACCTCGTCTATGCTTGTGTCGTTTGCCCATAAGGCTGCAACTCCTTAAAAGATATGTTGCTTAAGACTAATTTTCCCTCAGGTGTACGTAAACGGCGCTGTGCGCCAATTTTCCAAGAAGAAAATTCTTTCACGCATATAAAGGAAAGTAGAAAATTATATACACGAGAGTATTTAAATAGCTTTCGTCTCTATGCGGAAATTAGCCCTTCCCGTTGCCCTTGAGCCTGAGCGGATCCTCGAGGCGGGCGAGCTCCTTCTCTGAATGCCTCTTCATTTCAACAAGCACCTTGCGCGCTTTGGGCTCTTTCGCTACGCGCAGAAGCGAATTGCAGAATTCTTCGAACTCGCGCAGATGCCTTTTTGGGTTTTTGCACCTGTCGCCCCAGTCGAATATTGCGCACTTCATTTCCTTTCCCAAGTATTCGCCATAGCGTTTTTCGATTTCTACACGCATTTCTTCGGGCAGTATAGAATCTTTGTGCAGGAATTTCAAGTCAGTTCCATTGGGCATGAGTCCAAAGGCTGCTTGCGCGTAGAAAATATATACTTTGAAGTTCGGCCATTTTTTGCGCAGATCGTCTTCGATTTTTTTGAGAACTTTTGCTCCGTAATACGAACCAGCAATGGAGAAAATGACGAGAGCTTGAGGAGAACATTTCTTGCGCTCAAGATTGCGCACGAGCTCGTCAATCATTCTTTTGAGAGTTCCTCCAGTTGCAATTGTATCGCCAACTAGGATTACTCCGCTTGTGCGCGGGAGAGCTTCGAAATTTCCATAAGTAATTGCAGTATCCCAGTTTTTTCCGTCGTTTTTCATAAATCGCTTTGCGCCGACGAAACAGCGCTGAAGCGGGGCTCCGAAAACTTTTCCGTAGCCTTCAGATAGTCTATAATATAAGCCGCCGCAGAGCGCAACTAGCTCGCAGACTTCTGCGGAGCTGCTCGTTTTAAGCGGAGTCAAATAATAGGCAGTTCTTAAAAAGAGGCGCGCTGCTTCTTTCGCGTTCACCTGCAGTTCTATTCCAGTCATCCAGGGCTTGAAAAGAATCTCGCGCGCAGGATTCATGCACACTAAATAGCTGTTCTGCGGAATTTCCTTGGAATTCATTTTGTAAACGGAAACGCCTTTAACTGGAATAGTAACTTTCTTTAGATTTGTGGAAACCATGCCAACACCCCCGCACGCTTGCAAAGGTATCGCAGGCGTTATATAAAAAGCTTACTTTTGATTTATTTTTGGAAGTATTCGCTGAATTTAGGAGTCGTTTTGAGGAGCTTCGTGCGCCCGCTCTTTTGCGATTCCACAAATCCTTTTTCTTTGAGCTCCTTCACTGCGTCGTAAACCGTGCTCCCCATCATCTTCACGAGCTTTGACTGCTGAATGCTTTGGTTGTGGGCAACCAACGCGAGTATGCGGAGCGCGCCCTTTGAAATTTCGGCTTCCTTTGCGAGCCCTGCAACCTGCTTTGTGTAGTCGTCGCGGACGCGCATTAAGTACGCGCCATTTTCGCACGCTATTATAATCGCGCTTCCTCTTTCTTCGTATTCTTTCTGAAGCTGCCGCACCTGCTCTTCTGCAAAACCTACTGCGCCCAAGCCCGCGATGCGCGCGAGCTCTTCCGGAGTAAGCGAAGTTGTGCTCATGAAAAATGCCGCTTCAATGATTCGTTTTGGCTCGAGTCCCATTTTGTGCACCTTTAGTTTCTATTTTTTATACATGAATGAATATTTCTCCGAACATCTTTTCCTGCGAAAGAGTAAGCTTTGAATCTTGGACTAGGTGAAGAACTGGAAGAAGCGTTTCGATTTTTTCGCGCGGAGTTTTGTCCATGAGAAGCGCCGAAAACGTAAGGAATCCTTCTCTATCTGCGAGCTTCTTTGCTTTCTCGTAGAGATTCTCCATCTTCTCACTTATATTATAGCTTGAGAGTTCTATTTCCATGCTCTGCATGGGCT
>JBDROI010000087.1:0-2130 GCA_043810245.1 Microcaldota archaeon | reverse complement strand
AGCTGCTTCAACACCATCTTCTTCTTGATTTCAAGCTCGCGCGCTTTCTGCAGTTTCGCAATTCTCTCGTTTGCGTCTTCTTGCTGCTCTGGCATGTTCTCCCTACCCGCTAATCTCCTTTGCAACACTATCAAGTAGCTTCATACCCGCACTTGTTACGAACCTGCCTCCTTCTTTCTCCTTTTTTACCAAGCCGGCCTTCTCGAGCTGCTGAAGCCCGCGTCTTATCATCGAGCCGCCCGCGTCAGCGTGATGCTCCGGTCTTGCACCCCTCTGTTTTCTTCCTCCGTAGTGCGTTCTCAGTCTTCCAACGCCTACTGGCTTGTTGTAAGCTTTCCAAAGCAATGATGCACATCTGATATACCAGAAATCCTTGTTGTCTGGAGCGCGCTCAACGTGCGATCCTGTTTTTGCATACTTGGCGCTTTCCGGAATCTTTATTTCTGCGACGTGCTTGAGCTTCTCAGCTGTCTTCTCTATAAGCTTCTCTGTTTCAACATCAAATGCCGTTACCATCTAATCCCTCCTTCCTGTTCTCTTGCCCTCTAACCTTCCTAATTTCGAGTTTCTCCTCTCTTTCACAAAAGGAAAATACCTCTTAGCACCGCAACTGCAAGCGTACTCAACGCGCTTCTCGCGCGAGTTCAATCTTACTTTAACGTTACTGCCTATACGCCAAAGAGCATTACATTTTTTGCAGAACTTTCTTTTTAATACTTTTGGGAGTCTAACTAGGTACTTTTTGCCCAGTTTTCTGGCTATCTCGACGTATCTTGAGGCGCGCTCAGGGTTCTTCTCCCCGTTATCCTCGGCGAGCTTGAAAAGTATGCGCATTCGCTCGTTAACGATCTCAACGAGTTCGCCTGGTTTCTTCCTTCTGTTTTCCATCGTCCTTTCCCCTATGCTTTCTTCTGCTTCTCCACTCACTCCCACGTCTTGAAAAAATAGACATATTTTCCCTTTCTCGCGCACGCGGTTTCGTTTGCGTAATACTCAAGCATTCCCCGAAGCATCCTATCCTCCGTAATCTTTTTTGCTCTGTAATCCTCGCTCATCTTCATAATCCTCTCGGGTGCAAGCGTGAAATTGAGCTTCTTCCCAGTCTTGAGCGTATCTATCCTCCCAACATCGCTCCAGCGTCTATTCTTTTTCAGCTCAGTTATATATGCGATATCATCTGCGGAAAGCCTGTTCATCTTCAAGTTCAGTATTACAACATCTTCGCGCTCATCAAACAGTTCCCGCTCCCCCCTTTCTCTAATTTTTCCAATTCCATAAATCAAAAGCGGAACCGCAACTACGCCAAGTGCTATTCCTGCAGTAATCTGCCCCGCAATGAAGAGCGCGGCACCCCCTGCAAGCGAAGCAACTCCGAGAAGCGAGCTCCCAAATCCCAATATCTTCTTCCTAAATGTTTTCTTTGCATTTTTCATCGTCTCTTCAATCTGCGCAAGCTTGAGCTCTGCGAGCTGAACATATTCATGGCGAAGCATAACTTCAACTCCTGCCAGCGCCCGTTGAACTGCGTCCTTTAATCCAAAATACGTTTCCTCTAATCTCTTCTTTGCTCCCCCAAGCTTTTCCTCGAGTGTTTCCTTCTTCTCGCTTCGCGTTTTTGCTTCAACGCGCGCAATCTCCCACGCCCGCGTTCTGTTATCTTCGCGCCATTTGTCAATCTTCAGCGTAGTATCTGCAAGCTTGTCCTGCAGTTCGTCTATCTTTTTTGTGTTTCTCTCGCGTTTTGCCTTCTCAAATGCGCTTTCAAGTTCTGCTTTCTTCAGCAAAAGAGAAGCAATCCCTCCGCGCTTGGATCTCGAATATTCTTCAGACTCTTTTTCGAGCTTCTTTTTTTCAAACACTTCAAGCTGCGAGTAGCGCAATTTTTCTACTTCTTCGCACGATTTCTCCATCTCCTTGAGCAATTCAATCTCAACGGCGCCAGCCTTTCTTTCTTCCGCGCCTTTAAGCTCGCGCTTTATGCGCTCGCTTTCAACAACCATCTCATTTAATTTTTGTTCAAACACGCCCTCTTCTCGAACTTGTTCTATTCTATCCGTTATTCTGCTCCTAATCGTTTGCTCCTTTTCCAGCGCCTTGTTTTTCTCCTTCAGCATAAACTCAAACCGCTCG
>JBDROI010000086.1:0-2902 GCA_043810245.1 Microcaldota archaeon | reverse complement strand
GCTCTCATTCGAACAGACTATCCTCTTGCTTCCAATCCCTCTTGTGATTCTAACTGCTCTCGGATTTTACTTTGCAGTGCGCATTTTATTCTCAAAAACATCTGCGTTGCTTAGCACGCTTCTGCTCCTTGTTTCCTACCCATTTGCTTCCTCTTTTGCTTCTGGAATGCTTTCTCCAGTTGTGTTCTGCGCAACCTTGTTTGCTCTTGCGCTTTCCTTTTTCATACTTGCAATAACCCGAAACCAGCTTGCATTTGCGGTTCCTTCAGGTCTTCTCTTGGGATTAACTGCGCTTTCAGCGCCCCATGGATGGCTTCTCCTAATTCTTCTTCTAATCTCAGCATTCGCAGAAGTAGTTTACCAGATGATGACAAAGCGCGAGTTCAACAACATTGCGTATCCGCTTGCGCTAGTTGCCGTTTTATCGCTTCCATTTCTAACGCAGGCCCAGCTTGCCGCTCCCTCAAATTTCTCGCTCGAAACATTGGCCGCAATGCTTCTTATGCTGCCTCTCTTCATAGTGGGCCTCGCTTCCTCGCTTGACATGCTTAGGCGAGTTGACGGAGAATTCAGTCCATTTGTTTTGCTTCTTGCTCTGGGCTCGCTTATTCTCGGGGCAAGCTCCCCAGTTTTAGGCGTAATCGGCATCGCGCTTCTTTCAGCTTATGGAATTGAGATGATTCATGAGAAGCGCACCAACTCGCGTCTTTCGCTCAGCTATTTTGCGCTCGCGCTCTTTGCGCTTACTTTTGCAGTTTTCTTTGCGCTTCTCGATCCAATACGTGCATTAATTTTCGGAATTATAGTTGCAGGAGCTGCATACTTCCTGTTTTCGCTCTACAAAGACAGAAATATTTCGCCTTATCTTGCGTTTGCAGCGATTTCGTTCACGATTTTCATCAATCTTGCGGGTGCGCTTCTGCTTCTTCAAGTAGGCTCTCCAATGCTAAGCAATGAGTGGAAAGACGCGCTCAGCTGGGTTGAAGCAAGCACTCCAGAGAATGCAACCGTAATTGCTCTTGGCAAATCCGAAGCAGTAGCTTTCCTCGCAGAGCGCAACTCTCCAAAAATGGATGCAGAACTCGCAAAATTCCTATTAACCAGCGAGTCTCCATCAGAGCTCAAAAAACTCGGAGTAGACTACATCCTAATAGAAAGCTCGCAGTTTGACGCGCTTCCAAATCTTGCTACTCTCGCAAATCTAAGCGACGTTCAGCTCGAGTCTTTCCGACTTGTTGGCTACTTGGAAGCACGCAACCAGCAGCTATACTTTGTTGCTTTAGGGGGCAAACTTGAAGGAACAATTGCGCGCAACGTTTACCTATCCAACTACGGCCGCGTTCTCCAAATTCCAGTTCAAAATGGGGAGTTTGCAGGGGAGGATGCGCTCATAGAGCAGTCTGGAACCGTTCCGCTTGCGCGCCTCAAAATCCTATTAACAAACGAAACAGGGGCTTCGGACCTAATAAACGACAGAATCATCTACCCCATAGGCGGCTACGACAGCAACATATTCAACATGTTCTTCTACGGCGTTAAGGGAATAAAGCAGGTTTACCCGAGTTCAAACGGAATTGTGCGAGTTTACAAGGTGAGCTAATGATAATGATTCTAAATTCCTGGCAGGTTCTACTTGCTGTTTTTTTCATAAGCTTCCTAATGGTCTTCGTATTTACTCCACTTCTCATCCGCAAACTCCGAAACATGAAAATGCTTTCTGCGGACATGAACAAGAAAAGCAAACCCATGCTTCCTAAAATGGGCGGAATAACAATAATGCTAGGGTTCATTCTTGCAACGCTCGTTTCGCTTCAATTGTATCCAGCAATGGCAGTTCCGACAATGCTTGCTTCAATATGCACGATTTCGCTCATTGCTTTTCTTGGAATGATGGACGACGTTCTAAGCATCCGTGATCTATACCGCGTTGTTCTTCCCACGTTTGCCGCTCTTCCGCTAATGGCAGTAAGCGCAGGAACTTCATGGATTACGCTTCCATTCATTGGAGTAGTCAAGCTCGTAGTAGGCCCTCTTTCCATTCCTCTGATTGGAACAATAGCCAGCCTAAATCTTTACGCGCTTCTTCTAATTCCAATAGGCGTAGTTGCATGCTCAAACTTAGTGAACATGCTTGCAGGCTTCAATGGACTCGAAGTAGGAAGCGGTGCAGTAATCTCGCTTTCTCTTTTGCTTTTCATTCTTCTCAATCCAGTTCAAACAGGATCAACAGTTGAGGCAGCCATTCTATTGACTGCACTTTTAGGCGCCTGCATCGCATTTCTTTTTTACAACTGGCACCCTGCAAAACTATTTCCAGGAAACATCACTACCTATGTAATAGGAGCGGTGCTCGTGTGTGCAGTAGTTATAGGAAACATGGAGCGAGTAGGAGTCATTGCATTAATACCGCAAATCATCGAGTTCTTCCTGAAGGCGCGCGGCTTCTTCAAGGCGGAAAACTTCGGAGAGGAAAGAAAAGGACGCCTCTACTACGAAGGAAAAGTTTACTCGCTCACGCACCTTTTCATGAAATACCTGCACCCAACTGAGAAGCAGCTAGTTGTTCTCCTACTCATAATCCAGGCAATCTTCGGCCTAATAGCAGTTTCTTCGCTCTACTGGTGAACTCTCTATGGATCTAAAGCTGGCAATCTGCCACCCATTTCTTTATACGTTCGGCGGAGCTGAAAAAGTAGTTCTCAAAATTGCAAAGCATTTTGACGCCAAAATCTACTGCTCGCTCTACACTCCTGAATCAACGTTTGCAGAATTCCGCAATCTTGACATAGAAGTTCTCAAGCCAAAATACTTAGGCGCGCTTCCGACTCTTCTTCCAAAGCGCGTGCGCGACGCGGCAATTGCCGGGGAAGAGTTCAACAACCTTGAGATAAAAGGATTCGAT
>JBDROI010000085.1:0-2575 GCA_043810245.1 Microcaldota archaeon | reverse complement strand
GTTGACCGATGACACCGTAAAAGAATACCTTTTCGATTCATCGGCTCCGAAAATAAGCGAACCAAGCTATTTACGCGAAGGGGTCGCGAATGCTGAATCAACCATTTCAGTTTCAGTTGAAGACCAAGGCGACTCACCAAGTGGAATTTACTCCGTCGCCCTCATGTACGCAATAAATGAAGAAGCATGGTGGCCTCCAGTTGCAATGTCAAAAGCAGGGGCAAATACTTACTCTGCAATCATCCCAGCCCAGCCAGAAGGCACGCTTGTGCAATTTAAGATTCTTGCCGAAGATGCAACTGGAAACAAGGCAGAAACAAGCGTGCTTAATTACACAGTTGGCTCTTATGTCCCTCAGAACCCAGGCAACCCCTCCTCTCCCTTCGGCTCAATTCCCCCATACGCTTTGGCAATTGCCGCAATTTTCATCATTCTCTTCCTGCTTTTCTTCGGGAGCAAATTCCTCCTTACGCCACGGTAGTAATCTGCGTAGCGCCCTGCGCATCCTTATCTCTTTCAAGCTTATACAGCTTAGCGCTCGCAGCGTCTTTTAGGCGCTCTTCATGCGTTATAACCAATATCTGCTCCACTATGTTCGGAATCCTTTCCCGCAACGCCGAACTAAGCGTGCCCACTGCTTCATCATCAAGATTATGCGTTGGCTCATCAAGAATAAGCCAGCTTAAATTAGGCACCAGAACCATTGCAAATGCAATTCGCATAGCCAAACACGCACACGCACGCTCGCCTCCGCTTGCAACTCCGTCAACGCCAAACCACTCGCCATTTATTTGAAGTTCCAAATTGTAATCAGCTTCGTCTGCCTGCAGCCTTATTGAAGCATAATCCCCATACGGATAAACAACACCCCAAACTTCTTCCATTGCAGAGCTTATCGCTCCAACAAATTCTTCCCTCAAAATTCTCTGCGTTTCAACCACGCAATTCTGGAAAATCTGAAGTTCCTTTGCAGTTTCTTCCGCTTTTTTTATTTCGCTTGCAATCTTGGCATACTCCTCAATTCTCTTTTTCTGCAGTTCAAGCACCTGTTCAATCTGCTTCAGCTCGCGTTCAACTCCTAGTTTCTTCTCCTGAGCAGCGCGCTCTTCCACGCGCGTATTCCCCAGCTTCGCGCGTATTTCTTCGAGCTCCTTCTCTTCAAACTTCAGAGCTTCAATTCCTTCAGCAAGCTTTTTCAGTTCGCTTTCAAACTCCGCAATCTTTGCGCGCATTTCCGCGAACCTTCGCGTCTTCTGCAGTTTTTCGCCAACTTCCTTTTCATTCTTTTCAAGCTCGCCATTTTTCTCTTCAAGCTTTCTTTTTTCCTCTTTTTCATCAACAAGCAGTTTCTCGTTCGCGCCTAATTTCTCTTCAGCTTCGCCTTTCTCGCCTTCAGCTTCCCACAATTCCGTAATTTTAGCAACCAGCTCGGCGCTCTTCTGCAGTTTTGCTTCAAATGAAGCAAGTTTCGCGTCAATTTCTTTACTCTCTTTTTCCTGCTTCGCGAGTTCCTTTGCAATTTGTTCAACTCCATCCTTCTTCGCCCTCTTCAGCTCGCCTTTTTTTTCTTCGTTCAATTCAGTATCGCAAACAGGGCATTTTCCAATTTCCTTTTCAAGCTCTTTAAGCGCCTTTTCCAATTCATTGCGTTCTGCCTTTGCACGTGCAATTTCCTGCTTTTTTTCCTCGTTTTCCGATCGCAGTTTTACAATTTCTCCCTCAATTTCTGTTCTTTTTTCTCCCCGAAGAATTCCTTCAAGCTCCTTTTCAAGTGCCCGCTTCCTTTTTGCTCTCGTTTCTACTTCTTCAAGCTTTCGAGAAAGCATTCCCCGTTCCTTTTCAAGTTCAGCTATTTTCAGCTCCTTTTCCTTAGTATTTTTCCGCGCTTCCCCGCGCGCATTCGCCAGCGTTTTTGCTTCCTCCTCCAGCTTCTTCCTGCTCTCCTCACCAACCTCCTCTTTTTCCTCAGCAATTTCCTTCTTCATGCTTTCAAGTGTATGCTCAATTCCAAGCTTTCTATCCGCAATTTCGCGGAATTTTTTTCTCTTTCCGTCAAGCTCAGTGAAACTAGTTTCAAGCCTTCTTTTTTCTCCACCCAGCTTCTCTAACATGCTTGCAAGTTCTCTCGAAACAGCGCGCAAATTCTCTGCTTCCCTTGTTTTTTCAGCGCTTTCCTTTCCCAGCGAAGCAACGTCAACTCCCTTCAAAACAAGTTCCTTCTCCTCGCGCATCCTCCTAATACCATTAAGCACTGCGCTTGCATTTTTCCTTACCTTTTCAAACCTATCAATCCCAAGAAGCTCGTCAATCTGGTTCTTGCGCTCTCCTCTCGGCAGCGTCAAAAAATAGTCAATTCTATTCTGCTCCGAATAAATCGCGCGCGTGAAAAGTTCGTAGTCGACTCCAAGCAGTTTCTCAACAGCTTCCGTTACTCTCTGCGCCTGCGTTTCAATAAGCTTCTCTTGCTTTCTCAAATCAGCGTTCGCCGCGCCGTTCTTTATTCTGCGTGCAACAGTATATTCCTCTCCATTGCACGTGAAGCTCACTTCCACGCTCGCTTCCTCCTGCGAGTTCG
>JBDROI010000084.1:0-20586 GCA_043810245.1 Microcaldota archaeon | reverse complement strand
AATTGCCTTGAAGCCTTTCTTTTTTGCAAAAGACTTTATGAGCTTTATTGCGTGCTTCTTGCAGTGGAAGCAGCGCCCTCCGTTGTTTGCCGCAACAGTTTGAGGAATATCGCTTTTGATTATGAAATGCTTTATTCCGATTTCACGCGCGGCGTGCGAGATTTGCTCAAGCTCTTTTGCGCGCATGGAATCGGTAGCTGCAGTGACTGCAATGGAGCGGTCTGAAGCGAGATAGGCGAGCTTTGCAACAACACTGCTGTCGACTCCTCCGGAAAAAGCAACAGCAAGGGGTGCGTGCTTCCTCATTTCAGAAAGCAGCTTCTCAAACATACTGCCGACGTGCGAATACATACGCGTTAGTATTTGTCTGCAACTAATAAAAAGGTGCGTGAACTACCACCGATAAATCAGGTGGCGTCTTCTTTCACTGACGAAAGCACTCTTTCGTCTCCAGAAGAATTACTTCCCGTCGTTCCGACGGTAGCTCTCATGAGTATATTGAGCGCAGCATTCAAATCTCTGTCCGTATTCAGCCCGCAGAAGGAGCAATTATGCATTCGCTCCTCAAGCTTCTTGTAAACTAGTGCGCCACAGCTGCTACATTCAGTTGTTGTATCTTTTGGGTTCACAAACATCACCTCGCACCCAGCTTCTTCCGCTTTGTATGCAAGCATGTTTGCAAACATTCCCCAGCCTGCGTCGTTTATTGATTTTCCAAATCGATTTTCTGCCATTTCCTTTGAGGAGAGGGATTCGAGTGCTATAAACGAATAAGTGGTTACAATCTCTCTCGAAAGCTTGTGCAGAAAATCTGCTCTGCAGTTGCTTATTCTCTCGTGAATTCTTGCAACTTTCAGCTTTGCTTTTCTTCTGTTTTTGCTTCCTCTGGCGCACCGGCTAAGGTTTTGCTGGCAACTCCTAAGCTTTGCTTCAAATCTCATGAAATGCCTTGGATTTGCAATAACTTTGCCATTGGAAAGCGTTGCAAAGCTTTTCAGGCCAAGGTCTATCCCAATCTTTTCACCCCTGTTTTCCGCTGGAGCTTTCTTCTCTTCTTCTGCGCAGAATATTGCAAACCATTTTCCAGAAGATTCGCGTTTTAAAGTGAGCGTCTTTATTCTTCCTGCTACTGCGCGGTGCTGCTTAATAGAAATTTCTCCAAACTGGGTTTTGAGCTTGTTTTCCAAAGAGAAGCCAAACTGGGGGTAAATGAGCGTCTTCATTTTCTCAAAGGATTTGAAGCGCGGAAATCCTTTCTTTTCCTTTGCCTTTTGCCAAAGCGCTTTGTGCAAGCGGTCAACAAGGGCTTGGGCAACTTGAGAGTATAATCCACACTCTTTTGCAATTTCACGCAGAGCCGTTTTTGTTGGAAGAAGGTGGAAGCTGAGGTAGTGCTCTTTGGAAAAAGCAAGCAGCTCATTCCAGAGCTGCTTTGAAAGGAAGAGATGAAGCTCCATCTCTTTTTCCTGCTTCTTTGAGGGGTAGATGCGAAACTTGTAGGCTCTCATGCTAAGCTCGTGCACTTGCTTCGCTTAAATAGCTTGGGAGAGAGAGCAGCTTGCCAGTGCAGATTCAGTCGCTGGCAGCTGGATTGCACGAACAGCTGCAAGTATGCGCAAAGCTCTCGGACACTGTTTCCACCAGTTAAAACGAGTAGGAGTTAGCGTCCGTTAAAGCCCTAAGCAGGTATGCACGCAAAAATTTAGGAACCAATGGAGTTCGCTGCAAACTTTTTTGGCGCGTTTAAGTTCAAATTAAATCGCGTTGGCGCAAAATACGCTTCTGCTTGCGTTTTTTGTTCAGCGCAGAATTTTTTGAGTTTATCGCACAGGAAATTTTTTCCAAATAGAAACATTTAAAAAGCAATGTCATTAAATATAGTGCATCTGAATATATGTGGATGATAAAAAATAAAACACAAAAAAATAAATGTGGGGGGAAAGAAAAAAATGTTTGGACCGCATATGATGTTGGACTGTTACGGGTGTAACAGAGAAAAACTGCAAGATATGAAATTGCTGTATAAAGTGCTTGATGAGTTGCCTGATTTTATAGGGATGCAGAAGATCACGCCGCCATATATTTTCCATTATGCAGGTGGTGAGAAGCCTGAAGATTGTGGATTTTCGGGAGTAGTGATAATTGCCGAGAGCCACATTTCGCTTCACAGCTTCCCTGAGAAAGGCTTTGTGACTTTTGACATCTATTCCTGCAAGGACTTTGACACGGAGCGTGCCTCTGAATACTTAATTAATGTAGTAGAAGCAGAGCGCTATGAAAAGCACATGCTTTTGAGAGGCAGGGAGTTCCCAAAGGATATTCAGAAGGCAACGAAGATTGTTGCAAGGCAGAGAAAACGAATTTAAACGCGTGCGCAGCTGCGCACGCAGCTTTTAATTTTTTCCTTTCCTATTTTTGTTTGTTTAGGTTCGTCAGCGGGAGGTTGGGTTTATGAAGCATCTATACGCGCTTGAGCCGCATAATTTCTGCGGAGTGGAAGACATGACTTTTGAAAAGTCAAAGGTAGTTGTGCTTCCAGTTCCTTATGACTCGACTACCTATTACCGCGCGGGAACGCGCGATGGACCAGACGCGATTATTGATGCGTCTAGGCATATGGAGCTTTATGATATGGAGTTTGAGTGCGAGCCAGTTTACGAAGTTGGAATTTTCACGCTTGAAGGGCTTGCGCCCTCGAAGAAATCGCCCGAGGATACTATAAAGAGAGTGCAGGAAGTTTTGGGCGAAGTAGTAGAAGCAGGAAAGTTTCCGCTCATGCTCGGCGGCGAGCATTCAATAACGCTTGGCGCAGCGAAGGCGCTGAAGCAGAAGTACAAGGAGATTAGCGTGCTTCAGATAGATGCACACGCAGATTTGCGCGATGAACTTGACGGAACTAGGTTTGGGCATGCGTGTGTAATGAGGAGAACGCGCGAAATCTGCAAAAACGTTGTGCAGGTTGGAATAAGAAGCATATGTATTGAGGAGGCAGAGTTCATAAAAAAGAACAAGCTCTCAAACTGCGTATTTACCCCGGAAAAATTCGATGTTGATGCAATAATGGAGAAGCTCGGAAACGACGTCTACTTGACGATTGATTTGGATGGTTTTGACCCTTCTGAAATGCCTGCAGTTGGAACTCCTGTAAGCAATGGTTTGCGCTTGAAGGAAGTGTTTCCGCTTCTAAAACGCGTGGCGCGCGAGAAGAATTTGGTCGGCTTTGATGTTGTGGAGCTCGCGCCAATTCCTGGTTTTGTGAGCGCGGACTGTTTCGCGGCAGAGCTCGCGTACAAGGTTATTGGGTATAAGTTTACGAAGAAATAGGCTAGAACTTCGCGGGCTTGCAGAGGAAGAGAGCATAGTCTTCATTTTCGTTTAGGAAAAGCCGGGTTATTATGAATCCTGTTTCTGCTAATAGAATTTGCATGTTCTTAGGTGTAGCTTTGTACGAGATCATGAGCAGAATTTTGTCGCCTTTGGCTAGATTGATTAGCTTGGAACCACATTTTATCTTCTTTGTTCTGCTCATTACGAATCTAGCTTCAACTTGGCTCTTGTCTTTATTGAATTTGACTTGAAAGTAGCCGTCATCTTGAGTCAAACCAAAAAATTCTAGGGCGGCCATAACGTTGTCTTTCCAGAGTTTGTTTCCGTCGTAGTGATTTAGTATCTCCTGCACGCGGTTCATGTCAAAAAGCTCTATACCTATAAGAAGATAATCCTGCAGCGTCATGCTCTCGCGAATGTTGCTCAAAACTCGGCTTTTGTCTGAAACATTTCCTAGCGTATTTCCCAGAAATAAAATTAGGCTGTTTGGGTAGTTTTTTTCTCTGAGCGATTCTGTAATGTGCGCAAAGTTTCCTGCTTCGAAATCGATTGCGTGGAATTCTGAGTTTAAAATGGGGTTTTGCTTGGAAATTGTATGCTGCGCCAGCTCCAGCATTGCCTTGCTTATATCTAATGCTACGTATTTTCGTTTTTGCTTTTTCATTTGCTCAAGAAATAGGAGTGCTTTTTCTCCCGTGCCGCAGCCGAGATCCAGAAGGTTTACTGTTTGCCTTGTCTCCTTCAGAATTTCTTTAACTGACCGATTTATTAGGCGAGTTTCCATCAATCCAAGGCTGTAATCTTCGGAATGAACAAGATCATGCCATCTGCGCGCTCCGTCGCGCATGTATTCGAATTTAAGCGGAATTTCGTCTCTTCCTTCTAAAGCAGTAACAAATTCTGAGACTTGCTTGGAGGAATCAAAAAATTCGTTTGGCTTAATTCCGTATTCTCGAATCTCAAAAGGCAGTTTGTTCTTTCGGCAGTATTCCAGTGTAGAATCCTCGTTGCCGAGGTGTTTTATTACGTGCTGTTTTACCTTGCCTCCTGCCTTAATTGTTTCCACTAATTGGAAGTAAATCCTCCCTTTTACTCGTTTTCTTCGGATGAACGCCATGGTATAATAATGACTAACTCTTATTTAAATACTTTTCGAAAAAGTTAGTCAGCAGAGTGCCTAGATTTTTACTCTTCTCCTGTAAAGCCAACCCCACTATCTTTTTATACTCTGCTTCAAAATACGTTAATACTGCGCGCGAAAGCGGAAGGGGGATGTTCATGAATCTGAAAATGCTATTTGTTTTCTTTGTGTCTGCAGTTTTGATAGCGGGATGCTTGGGCGGAGAAGAGACTCCAAGCTCGAACAAAACCAAGTCGAATGAGTCTGTTGAAATCAATGGAACTCTCGAGAATGAAACGGTTGAAGTTGGGTGCGCGGCTCTTAAAGGATATTCGCGCGATATGTGCTATTTCTCGAGCGCGACTGCGAATGAAGATGCGAGCGAGTGCAGTAAGATATTCAATGTTTCTATTAAGGATGTGTGCATTTCAAAGTTTCCGTATGACAGCTTGAGCGCGTGCACCGAGCTGAGCGCAGTTGAGAAGCGCGACGAGTGCTTCTATGCAGTTGCAGTTTCAACGAATGCTTCCTCGCTCTGCAGCTCAATTACGGGCAATGAAACGAAAACGGGGTGCGTGGCGTACTTCTTCGATCCGTGCAGCGGAATGAGCAATGCTTACGAGCTCGCGCTCTGCAAAGCGTTGGATGCCAATGATTCCGAGATATGCGCAAGCGTGCCTGCCTCGGACGACTGCTATATGGACTACTCAATAAACAAGAGCAATGTGGTTGCGTGCAGCAAGATACAAAATAATGTTGCACGCCAGGCGTGCACTGCCGCAGTTTCGAACATGTACTCGCTCTGCGACCAGCTTACGTATACAGAAGCGAGAGATGCATGCTATAGTACGGTGGCTGTGAAAAAGAATATAGATTCAGTGTGCGCACTGACAACCACGGAGCTTTACAAGTCGAACTGCTATTCTGCGCTTGCGCTTACAAACCTAAAGCCTGCTCTTTGCTATTACTGCTCGCCCGAAGTACAGGCAGACGAGTGCTATCAGGCAATTGCTGAAAAAAGCTTAGACTTGGAAGTCTGCAAGAGTATAAGAAGAACTGCTAACAGAGATACGTGCAGAATAAACATTGCAAAGACGCTTTCAGACCCGTCAATCTGCGATTATGTGGAAAGCTCGTATCAGAAGGACGCTGCGTGCTTCCTGAATATGATTACGCTGGGCGATTATGTGCTTAAGACGGCTTCCTGCGATGCTATAGAGACGCCAAAATGGCGCGATGAGTGCCTGCGCAAGGCGGCGCAGCAGCAGGGCAATGCAAGCATCTGCAGTTTAATAAGCTATGAAGCAACGAAGAACCTTTGCGAGCGAAATGTGGGCCCTCCTTCTGAGTAGAGCGCAGAAGCTAAAGCTAGAGCAAAATAGAATGTAGTGGTGCACATCACCACCCTTTGGCAGAAGCATTTGGTCTTTCTTATTGAGAGCCTTCAGCAGGCGCTGCTTCGGAAGCCTCTTCTTTTTCTTCGCTTTCCTCTTCTTCTGCTTCCTTTGGCTCGCTTTCAAAGTCCGCCAAGGTGTACTTAAAGTCTTCATCTTTCTGTATCGCTCCTCGGCATTTCTGCACTTCTCTTGCAAGAAGGTAGAAAATAAGTGCGAGTGATTTTTTGCCCTTGTTGTTGCATGGGATTATCAAATCCGTGAATTTTGTGGAGTTGTCAGTGTCGCAGAGCGCGATCACTGGGATTCCCATCGTGGCTGCTTCTTTGACTGCCTGCTTTTCGCCTTTGGAATCGCAGACGATTATCAGCTTTGGCTCATAGAAGTCGTCTCTTGAAGGGTTTGTAAGAATTCCAGGCACAAATCTGCCTGCTCTTAATTTGCAGCCAGTTGCCTCGGCAAACTTGGTTGCCGCGTTGCTTGCATAAATTCTGGAAGCAGTAACGAATACGAATGCAGGTTCAAAGCGCGAAATGAATTTTGCGGCATAGCTTATTCGTTCGTCTACTTTCTTAAGGTCAAGAACGTATAATCGATCCTGCCTTGCTTTGTAGATAAACTGGTTCATATCTGGTGTTTTTATCTTCGTTCCGATATGCACGCCTGCTTCAAGATATTTTTCCTGTTGGATTAAAAGTTCGCTCATAGTGTTCCCCTTCCCGTATTACCATCTTATTAGCATGGGGCCGCCGAGATTTTCGAACCTTCGGTTTTTGGATAAAACCTTTTTGCTAAAAAGGTTTTTTGAACTCGGGTCGCCGACATTTTGGTCTTAGATCCCCAACCCAGCAATACAGCGCGTTTGAACGCGCGGCATTGAAGCCGGAAGGATGACCAGGCTACCCTACGGCCCCTTCTTTATACGCATCAATTCTACATCTTTCCGTATTTAAGCACGTCCTCCATCGCAGGTACGTGGGATATGAACATGCGCCTGCAGCAGTAGCGCTCTAAACCGAGCGCGTTGAGCACTTTTTCTTCGCTCTCGCCTTTCTTAGTGCGCTCCAGGTACTCTTTGAATTTGTGCCCGACTACTGCACCGCATGTGAAGCATCTTACTGGGAATAAAACCATAGTATCACCTGTAAATTTATCTGTACGATTTTTGGTATCTTGCTCTTGCTTTTGGTCCTTTGTATTTCTTTGGCTCTACGCGTCGGTAGTCTTCGCAGATCATGTAGCGGTCGTACTTCTCCATTGTTGCCTTCAGCTCCTCGCTCTTGCTGAATGCACACAATCCGCGGGCAATCGCAATGCGTACTGCTTCCGCCTGACCCATAACACCGCCGCCATAAACGTCAACATCAATGTTAACTTTGTTGGAAAGTTCGGAAGCGAGCGTAAGCGGTTCGCGTACAATGTCGCAGAGGTAATGCGGCTTGAGTGCGTTAATGCTCCTCTTATTTATGCGCACGATTCCATTTCCTTCGTATGTAACTGCACGGGCAATGCTTTCTTTTTTCTTTCCGCGCGTGAAAACGATTTTGGATTTTTCTTTCTTTTGTTTTGGAGCGCGCGTCTGAGCGGGAGCAACTGCTGGTTTGTGCTCCTCCTTGTGGTGCTCAGTCTTGTGCTCTTTAGCAGCACCCTTTTCAACTTCAGTATCCTTTTTCGTCTTTCTGCTTCTTACCATTAAACACACCCTTTAAGCATTATACCCTAAATACATGCAGACTTCTCCAATTGTAGTGTACTTTGAAAGTTTGCCCGCTCCTACGAAAGGAAGCAAAGTTTTTTCCACATCTTTGTATTCGAGCGGAACTGCTGAGTAGACGCGCAGTTTTTTATGCGCTTCCCGCCCGCGCCTGCTGTAGAATGGCAGCATTCCGCGGATTATTCTTTTCACTAAAAGATCGGGCTTTCGTGGCCAGTGGGACGAGTACTCTGGGTTTGCTTTGTATTTCAGGCCGCGTCGCGTATTATAGCGTTCAACAATCACTTTTCTGTCGCCGGAGATCACGAGTTTGCTGGCATTCAGCAAAACTACGTCTTCTCCGCAAAGCAGCATCTTTGCTACTTTTGCCCCGAGTCTTCCGAGAATCATTCCGTCTCCATCAATAACTTTCATATGTATTACCTCTTGCTACTGCAATATTTTAACATCAGTTCCTTTCGGATTTTTTTCTACAAGTTTCTTCAGGTCTACAAGCTCGCCGCCTGCCCTCTTCACTTTCTCGGCAACAGAGGCAGAGTATTTGAGCGCTCCGATTGTGACCTTGTGTTCGAGAACGCCTGTTCCGAGCACCTTTCCAGGTACAACTACTGTGCCATTGTCTGCAGAGTTTGCGTTTATCTTTTCCAGATTAATTTCAACTCTCTGCCTTCTTGGCTTTCTAAGCTTGTCAGCAAGCACATTCCAGATTGCTGCCTTGTTCTTCTTTGAACTCTTTTCCAGGAATAATGCCGTTTCAAGCACATACTCCTCTTCAGCTCCTCTTTCCATATAAAACACCTATCATTGTTGCAAATATTTATGCGAGGGATGGGATTTTCACGCCCCGCGTTTCTTTATATTCGGGGGGGCTTTGAACCCATGCAGCCACTAAAGGCACAGGAGCCTCAGTCCTGCGCATTTGGCCAAGCTCTGCCACCCTCGCATAATCGCATAACTTTAACAATTACTTTTCGTCTCCACTTTCTTTCAGCTTTATTTCAAGCTCGTCGAACTTTGCTTCGAGCACCTGCAGTGCTTTTGAAAGCATATCTGCCGCGCTCATCTGCCCAAATGATTCTACTTTGAACAGGAATGAATTTTCTTTTGGATCGAATGAATAGGCCACGAGCCCAGGCTGGAACTTTGCATGTTCGCGCGCAATTCCCATTCGCGCTTTTGCCTCGAGCCTCAGCTTTTGGCCCTCTTCAAGCGAGATGATTGGAATTCCTTTTACTGCAACCTTAATCTTGCTGTCTGTGCCCTTCAATTCTTCCGAGTAAACAATTGTTGGCCCTTCTGCATCGAGCGAGAACATTACTTCTTCCTCTTTGCCTATTCGCTCGGGCGTTTTCAGCGGAATCAATGCAAGCCTGTTTGCTAGATATTCATCAAAGAGCGAGGATGTGTTTTCGTAGACTGTGATGCGCTCGATTGCGAACACGGGCACCTGGGACATGCTTATGCGGCGAAGCGCATTGGCAAGCCCAACAGTACAGCCGCTCAGTTTGAACTCAAGCTTGTCTCCTTCGGATTTTACATTGGTTATCTTCATGAAATTCACCACAGTTCAACTAAACTCTTCTTCCTCTCCTGCCTCCCGGCCTCTTTGTCGTATCAGTTGGAGTTGGAGTAACATCTTCGATTTTAAGTATTCTTAATCCAGAGCGTGCGAGTGCTCTGACAACTGCCTGCGCTCCAGGCCCGGGAGTTTTTGCTCCATGACCGCCAGGCGCGCGAATACGGATGTTTATCATTCCGATTCCATGCTGTTTTGCTCCTTCTGCAGCTTTGAACGCAGACTGCATTGCAGCATAAGGAGAACCTTTTTCTCTGTCTGCTTTTACAATCATCCCGCCGGTTGCTTTTGAAATCGTTTCAGCTCCGCTCGAATCAGTTATAGTAATAATCGTGTTGTTTTTTGAAGAATAAACGAATGCAGTTCCTATTTTTCCGCCTCGCGTTGGCTTAAGCGGAGCTTTCTTCTCCTCTTGAGCTTCAGCTTGCACTGCGTTTTCTGTTGCTGCAGTTTTTTCAGGCTCCTTGGATTCTTTTGCAACTTTCTTTTCAACTTCTTCTACTTTTTCCTTTTCTTTTTCGGCCATTCAATCATCCTCTTTAAACAACATTAGTTCGCTTCTTGCTTCTCTTCCTTTCCTTCTTTTGCTTCTTCTTTCTTTTCTTCCTTTGCCGCTTCTGCAGGCGCTGCTTCAGCCGCCTCTTCGTTTGACGCGGGCTTTGAATCATCAGATGCAGATACGCTCGGCATCGTGAACGGTTTGTAGAAAGTTATTGCTTCTTCATCTGTAATGGAAACCATGTAGCTTGGAGCGGAAACTTTCTTTCCGTTTATTGCTATAAATCCGTGCGTTATGAGCTGCCTTGCTTGCGGCATCGTTCGCGCCATTCCCTTTTTTACAAGCCTTGTTTGGAGGCGTCGTTCAAGCATGTCTCGGATTGAAAGCGAAAGAAGGTCTTCTAGATTTGTTTCTGCTTTTGAAAGCCCGAGTTTTACTACACAGTCAAGAAGCGCCTTGCTTTTTCCCTTGCCTTTGTCTGCCATTGAAAGAAGCCTTCGCGTTTCTCTTCTCTTCTTTTTAAGCTCGTGCTTCATTATCCAAAGCTCGCGCATGTTCTTTAAACCATATTCATCAATGAGCTGACTTTCTTCCGATATCCTTTCAGCATCCCATACTTTCTTGGGTGTTTCGTACTTTGGTCTTGCTTTTCTAGGATCTCCCATTATTACACCTCAGTCTTACGCTTTGGTTTCCTCGCTCTTGCTCGGAGTCGCAGTAGCTTTTTCCTTTTCTGCTGTCTGTGCTTGAGCCGCCGCACCTGCTGCAGCCGCTGCACCTGCTTTTTGGGCAATTGCCTTGCGAATAACTCCTACGCTCATACCGGTTCTGCCGGTGCTTCGCGTGCGCTGTCCGCGAACCTTTTGCCCGTATTGGTGCCTAAAACCACGCCAGGAATTCATATTTTTGTCTCGTTCAATATCCTGCTTGGCTGTAAATGTGACGTCTGTTCCTATCAAGTGCAAATCATTGCCAGTTTCAACATCCTTTCTCCTGTTCAACATGTAAGATGGAATTCCGTGTTTTGCAGGGTTTGAAATTACTGATTCAAGTTTTTCGATCTGGTCTTCGGTCAATTCCCCAACAAGAACATCGGATTTTAGCTTCAATTCGTGGTAAGCGATTCCGCTGAGAATTCTTGCCAGTCTTATTCCGCACCCTCTGACTTTTGTCAGTGCGGTTTCCAGCGGCATTTCTCCTTTTATATCTCTGCCTGCAACTCTAACGATACCGCGGAGCTCTTTTCCCGTTTCCTTTGCTCTTCGCTCCTTCTCGGTCATTTCCTTTTTCGTTCTTTCCTTTTTCGCTCGTTTTTGAAGTTTTTTCACCATTTTGAAAACCTCCAGTTTTCAAAAGTTTTAGAGCGATGCGTCGCTCCAAACCCATGCAACAACCTCTGTATTTCAAGTTTCCTCAATTTCTTCCAAATATAAACGCCGGGGATGGGATTTTCGCGCCCTCCCCAGTCCTTTTCTTTTGGGGTAGCCTACCACTTTTCTTTTCGAGAAAAGAAAAGGGGCGGTTTGAACCCATGAGGCCCGTGAGGGCCATACGGTTTCCTGCGTATTCTGTTTCCAGCCGTACGCATTACCAGTTTGCAGTTGCCCGTGTTGAACACGAGCATCTTTCTGCCACCCCGGCAGAATCGTGAAGTTGATTTTTGTTAATCTTAACTTTTGGTTTTCCAGAGTTTTGGATAAACTCCTTTGTTCATTATCACGCGGAGCGTGTTTGCCGCAATTCCGCGTGTTTCATTCATGATTTCTTGAGCGTTCATGCTGCTTTTTGAAAAAGCAACGAGTTCATTCTTGAGAGTCATGAGCACAATTTCTTCATCACGCGCTATGTTTTCCTCAACCTTTGCAATTCCGGGAACTGCAAGAGGCGCGCCGGAGCATATTGCTTCAACTGCCGAATCGCGGATCCAGATTTTCTTGTAAGCTATCATCGCTTCGAGGGGCAGAACAATTTTTCTAAGCTTTGTTTCATCGCCACGCTCCTTAAGAAGCCACCAAGCATCGGAAAGTTCTTGAAGAGTGGCAGTTTGAAATTCTGGGAGAACACCTACGCTCGTTCTTCGTAGTTCGAGCATGTTTGCCCCGCAACCAGCTTTTCTGCCTATATCAAAGCATAATTTGCGAATATAAGTACCGGCTTCGCAAAGCACCTCGAAGACAATCTCTGTGCCATTAAATTCAGTCGGAGCAAGGTAATAAACCTTTCTCTTCCTGCGAGCTTTTCTAACTGCCGATCTTCGAGGTGGGAGCTGAGTTATTTCGCCGCTGAACTGTTTGAAGAGCTCGCGAACATGTTGCTCGCTCAGTTCTCTATGAAACTTTATTATGCCGACGTAAGTTTTCCTGTTTTTCATCAAAAATGCGGCTGCTTTGCACGCGTTTTCGAGAGCAACGGGAAGAACGCCCGAGACATTTGGATCCAATGTTCCAAAGTGCCCTGTCTTTTTAAGCTGAAGCAGCTCGCGAACCCACGCGCTTACTTCGTGGCTCGAGGGACCGCAAGGCTTGTCTATGACTGCAACGCCCAGATTCAGAAGCTCTTCGATGCTTCGTTTCTCTGGTTCTTTTCCGTAATCATTATTGGTTTCTTCTTCGCACTTTATCAAAATTTTTGGATTCTCCATACAAATCCTGCGCTATACCAGCTCGTTTAGAATATCTGCCTCGCTCTTCCCGTCAACGCTTATCGTTTTTCCGAGCGCTTCAAGGTGGCTGATATTGCATTTTCGCTTCTTTTTTCTTCCTTGGGCTACTATCTCTACAAAGTTTCCTTTGCTCACGGATATGATTACGCATTTCTTTCCTGCATCTCTTCCGGTTTTCTTGTAGCAGATTCTTCCTTTTTCAATAGCTGGCATTATCTCACCTTTTTAATTTCTTGTTTCAACTTTCTCTTTTACTGATTTCACAATCATTTCGGCAATCTGTTCTGGATTGTATTTTCCAGTATCGATTTCCATGTCGAAGTTTTCGTGATTGAATATGTCGATGCCGTAGTATTTCAGATATCTCATGCGGTTGTTTTCATCGCGCGCGTTTATGTGCGCAATGGATTCTTCGGGTTTCATTTTGTCTCTCCCAGAGATGCGTTTTGCACGCTCCTCGGGGCTTCCGTGAAGCCAAACACGGAAATCCGCGTTTTCAACAATCCAGGAGCCCAGCCACGTTACTACAACGCAGTTCCCCTTTCTTGCTTCTGCTTTTATCTGTTCGTCAAGCTGGTTGTCGAACGTCTTGTCGGAGCTTGCCATTTTCTGGAGCTCCATCAGCTTAATCCCTTTCTTGCGCGCTTCGTCTTTGAACGTGTTTTTCACCACGCGCAAACCCAACTGCGCTGCAACAAGCTCGCCAACTGAGTTCTTGCCTGAGCCGGATAAGCCAGAGATGCAGATTATCACGTTGTTACCTCTCGCGCGAATTAAACGTATCGTTTAAACCTCACTTCAATTTCTTCTTTGGTTATTTCTCCATTTTCGATTCTTGCACGCTGCTGAATTATGCGGGAAACGCATCTGTGGCACAGCATGCCTCCGAAAAGTCTAGATGGCTTTCGCTCGGTTTTTGAAGCGCCTCTCTTGTTGCTGACTCCAGTTAAAACACGTTTGCAGATTCCGCATCTTACCAGTGGTTTCTTTTTTCTTCTGGAGTAGATGGTAGAGATTCGTCCGCCTGGAGTTTTTCTTTCTCTCTTCACCATTGAGTTTGACCTATTCTTTGGAAGTGGCATGTACAATCACCTTCTTTTTTTCTTTTTTTCCGAAACCGCTTTGCTGAGCAATCATCTGCATTGCAAAACCTCCGAATAACAATACAACCCAGAACCACCCGACTGCGCCAAAAACATTGCGCCAGTTAGGAAATTTGTCGAAGTTCTGTATGAATATTGGGAGCGAAAATGGAAGAGTTATTTCGAACACTGGAAACAAACTTCTCAAAATCATGGGGAGTATGATAAGCAAAGGAAGCGAAAAGATAAGCGGTTTGAACTGCAGTATCATGGACTCCATGAGCAGATTCGGCATTTTTGCCTGCTCCTCTTCTGCTTTTTTTATTTCGTCCTTGTTTCCGCGTTTTGTCGCCTCGTTGAAGTTTTTTGAGAGGTCTCCCATTATCTTCTGAATTTCCTTTACGCGCTCGCGGTTTCCAAATCGGTTGGTTACGTACGCGGTGAAAAGCGAGTAGACCAGAGCAAGTAGGGAAATCGCAAAGAATCCCAAATCAATTCCGCTTCCAGCTAATTCAATCATTTTTTCAACCTTTTACAACTTCAACAAATTTTCCAACCGCTTCCTCGAGTTTTCCGTCTCCATTCATTACTACCTGCGCAGGCGCGCCCGTAAACGCGGAGTACGCACATAGGAACGCTCGGTTCATTATTATCATATTTGCAATGTCTTTTGCACTTTGCTGATCGCGAATTCGTGTCGTGTCTTCCTTTCTTCTCCTTATAATGTCTTCTTCTGGAGCGAGCACGAGCACGAGCTGCTCAACTTTGAACTCTTTTAGAAGCTCAAATGGAAGCCCGGGAAGATAGCCGCGCTTTCCATAAATGGAGCAGTGGGTATCTAAGATGAGTTTGCCTGTTTCGCTTGCAAGCGCTTGGGCAACCAGCTTCTGCACCTTCTTCTGGTTTTCAACCGGCATCTTTCTCATTTCGTCGCGGTTGCTTGCAAGTTTTTCCTTGCTCGCGATTTCGAACATCAAATCTCCATAGTTCAGCATCTTCCATTCTGGAAGAAATTTCTTTGAGCCTTCGAGCATTGAAGTTTTTCCTGCACCAGGTATTCCCATCACAATTATCATATTACCGCCTCTTCATTAAGCTAACCAACCAAGCTCTTCAAGCTCGGGTACATTTCAAACATGCGCTGAGTTGACAAATCTTCGTACATTCTGTAGAGGATTCCGACTGTGAGCAGTATACCGGTTCCTGTTCCTAGAGCTCCAGTTAGGTCTGCAAACGCAGCGAGAAGACCTACGAAAATGCTTCCGAGAATTGTAATTGTTGGGATGTATTTGCCGAGAACTCTTTCAACTATGCGCGGGTCTCTGCGATAACCGGGCAGCTGCATGCCGGAGCGCTGAAGTTGCTCTGCAACGTCTTTAGGGCCCATTCCCGTAGTTTCGATCCAGAAGCGCCCAAAGATTACACAAAGAATTACCATGAAGAGAACATAGGTTATGATGTGAACCCACTCTGGAACGAGCATGCTTCCGAGCCAGGGAACCAGAAGTTCGGTGCTTCCGCCAAGAACGCTCATGTATGTATCATAGCCAACAATTGCGGGATTGGGAAATGATGGAGTTATGAAGTAGATTAAACCTCCATAAACTCTTCCAGTAGAATCCATGCGCGCTATGAAATCGAGAAGACCTACGCCCCCTAAAACCCAGCTCGTGCTTATGATTCCGGAAAGCATTCTTGTCATGAGCTGCATGTTTATCATGAGCGCCGAAGCAAGAATTACTGGAATATTGGAAACGTAAAGGAATTTTATTGGGAATCTTCCGCCAAAGCCTCGCGCTCTTTCGAACGAAAGCGGAATTTCGATTTTCATTCCTTCAGCATAGCTTGAAGCAAAGAAAACGAGCCCGGTGAAGAGAAGCGGAAGCATTGCAAGAAGCGCTTTGGGAATTGAGTCGGCAGCTCCGGTTGAAAGCGCTGGAATTGCACGCGTTAGGAATAATCCTATGGCGCCTTGAATTACTGCGAGCGAAACTCCGGCGGCAATGAACAAGCTGATTCCGCTTCCTATTCCATATTTGGAAACAATTTCGTCGGCGTACATTAGAATGATTGAGCCGAACGCAAGCTGGAAGATGACGAGAATTTCCGTTAGGATAAGACTCCCAAAAAGAACATGAAGGGCAATTCCTGAGCCTCCGCTTGCGAAGATGAAAAGAGTGTACATTGCTGCTTCAAAGAAGCAGAGCGCGAGCGCGAGCAGTTTCTGTGTACCCTGGTAAACTGCCTTCTGCTCAGGGTCGCGCATGTCGATGTCTATGATTTTTGCGCCTATGAAGAGCTGAAGGAAGATGGAAGCAAGGATGATGGGCCCAATTCCAGTGGTAATCAAACTTCCCATCTTGCTGGCCATAATCATTTGCGCAAAGTCTAAACCGCCAATTCCGAACAGCGCACTTAAAGCGCCTACAATGTCGCCTCGACTGATTAGCTCAAAGAAGTTTCCAGTTGCAGACTGCGGAACGGCTACGCCTATTGGATAAATATGATACATTACAAAGAACAGAATGAGTGCGACAACAGTCCACATCAGCTTTTCGTTCAATGGAGGCGCGCGCGCAGGCTTTCGAACTTCAGGAAGCAGTTTTACGAGCGGTTTTAGGGCGTCTAATTTCATTTACTTCACCCCTTTTTTTTCGGCTTCTTCGCTGCTTTTGCGAGTATTTGTGTTTCGCCTCCTGCTTCTGCTATCTTCTGCTTAGCGTTTTCTGAAAAGGAAAGTGCAGTTACTTTTACTGCGCTTGTTAGCTTTCCGCTTCCGAGCACTTTTCCTTTGAATTCAAATGCGAGTTTTCCTGCTTCTTCCTTGAGCTTTCCTGATTTTGCAAGCTCTTCGATGCAGCTTAGGTTGATTACTTCAAGCCTTGGCGCTGGGCGAACAGATGCAAATCCGTCTCGTCCGTAGCGATCAGGTTCATAAGCAGTAGTATAAGTCCACTTGTGCTTTTGGCCGCCGCTTCTTCCCTTTCCACCTCTGCTTCCCTTGCCTCTTCGGTGCTTTATGTTTCCAGCTCCCCAGCTCCTTGTGCCATGGTATTTGCTGCTTTTGCGTGCGTGTCTTCGTACCATTACATCATCCTCTTAAGAAGTTCGTTGATTGCACTTCCGCGGTCTCCGAGCGCACCGGCGGGATAGCGCTTCTTTATTGTCTTGTGGCCTTTGCGGGGCGCATGTAATCGGAATACTTCTTTCATTCCAAGCTTTTCAAGTTCTGCAGTTCCGCCCATGAATTTTTTAGCGTAATCGTCGGCTGAAGCGAAGCCAGCTTTTTTAATAAGCTCGCCAGTTATGGGTTTGTCTCCAGGAAGCCTTCCGCGCTTCAGGAGTATGTCGCAGAACGTGCTCTCGTCAATCTCGCCCCACGTAATGTAGTCTCCGCATTTGTGAATCATGCCCAAATAGGTTGCCCTGTCGTCGACAATTGAGCAGTGGTTTATGCGAGTAAGCTTTAGCATTTTCAGCGTGTCTTCTAGTTCAGCTCGTATTCCTGTGCATCCCCTGATTCTAACAACTGCAATCCTTTTCATTTTCTCCATCTCCAAAAAGTTAAGCACTCTTTTCTTGCATTGCGCCAAGATCGCCGCGGTACTTCATTTTGTTCAATCCGTTAAGCGCATTGTAAACTGCCATCGAGGAGTTGTAAATTACGTGCGTTCTTCCGCGCGAGAAGCTCCAGATGTCTTTTACGCCCGCCATTGTGAGCACTTTTCTCACAACTTCGTTCGCAACGATGCCCACGCCTCGAGGCGCTGGCTTGAGCGTAATTTCAATGCTTCCATTTTTGCCAACTGTGTTGATTGGAATTGTGTGCTTTTCCTTGCAGCCGCACTCCCAAGAGCCGCAGCCAAGAGGAACGCTTATCACATTTCTTTTTGCGTTTTTTACTGCAGTGCTTATCGCTGGTCTGGTTTCGTCAGCTTTTCCAACGCCTATCCCAACGTGCCCTTTGCAGTCTCCAACGAGAGCAACTGCCTTGAACTGCGTCTTTCTGCCGCAGTCTGTCATTCTTTGAGTAACAGAAACGCAGAGCGTTTCTTCTTTTAGATCTGGAATCAGTTCGTCAACAATTTCGTATTCTAGGATAGGCTTTCCAAGTTCAAATATCTCTTCCAAGCTGAGTATTTCTTTGTTCTTCACTCTTTTTCCAATTTCGGTTTTCGGAATCCATTCTGGCTTGGGTTCCGCTTCCCTAAATCTTCGTTCGCGCCTCGCTTTTCTTTCTCGATTCTTCTTTTGAGCCATTTAATTTCCTCCAAATTCTGCTTTAATCTCACCCTTTACCTTTTCAAAAAGCTCGGGAAGGCTCTCGAGCGTTACGCCTGCTTTTGAGTAGCTTGAAAATCTTGTTACTTTTGTTGCGCCCGTTGATTCTTTTAGATTCTTGGCAAAGCTTGCTATGTGCTCGCCTTTGATTCTAGCTTCGTCAATTACTTCCGAACCCATGCTTGATTTTAAGCCAGAGTCAATTGCGCCTTTTGCCGCGGCAAATACGAGTGCTCCTTTGCTCGGGGTCTGCAAACCAATGTCGAGAACGAACTCTTTAACGCCAGCTTTCTTTGCCTTGAAGCCTGCAAGAAAACCAGCTAAATAGGCTGTTGGAAGATTTCTGCGTGCAATCCATCCTCTGGAAACAAGCTCGTTTGAAACCGTGCTCGAGAGAGTTTTGTCTCCGATGTCTGCGTATTCTGCAAACTGAATGAGCACCTGCTTGTTAGTTTTGCGCACAATCATTCGTACTCGCTCGGATTTTACTAGTGCAAGCCTTTTTCTGTAGTCTGTGCGTCGCTCGCGCTTTCTCCTGAACGGAACGCAATACACTGGACCAGTTGCTTTCGCCATATCAATCACTTCATTAGTTCATTTCATCAATTATTTCTTCATAAGCTTGTTTGTGACAAGGTAGCTCTCAAGCTGTGCCTTGCCCTTGAACGCACCGCCTTTTATCATCAAGTAAACGCTTCTGAACGATTCGCTCTTCAGTTTTCCGTCGGCATCAAGTTCGCGCAGGACTCTTCGCTGAGCGCGCACTTTGCTCATCCAAATTTCCTTTCTTGAAACCTTTGAGTATTTGCCTCCTTTTCGGCTTCCGACTCCTCGCCTTCGCCCCTTTTTCTTCTGCTCGTGCTTGCGTCTTCCGCGCGCCCTGCTCACTCCTTTTTTGGCTTCTGCGTAAACGACTCCGTCGCGGATGAGGCCGCGCACGTCTTCGCGCGTGAGCGCTTCGTTTAACCGAGTCGTTTCGGTGGGGCTCATCTTAATTCTGTTTTCGCCCACCCCAAGCACGCTGGCTGCAAGTCTTCGGATTGTTTTTGATCCCATGAAATTCACCAATTAATACTCATCAGTTGCTATCGTTAAGCACCTTGAGCTTGAGCTGCTTTGCTTTTGAAAGCAGAAGCGCCTTCTTCTTCGCTCCGATGGAAGATGCAAATATAAGCACGCAATCCTTTGATGCATTTTCGAGTTCTCTCATGTTTTCAACGCGCACCATTCTCTTTCCGCATGGGTGCATATCGCGAATCGCCTTTGGGCTTCTCCACCCAATTGTCGGGCAGCAGCCTGCGTATTTTATTTTCTCGCGCTGTTTGTTGTCGACTCCTCTAGGGCGCCTCCAGTTATCCTTTATTCTTGCTCTGCTAGTTCTTCCGTAGTTCGGCCTTGCAAACGTCGGATGCTTTTTCTTTTTTATCGCCATATTATCGCCTATTAAACTGTGTATATTCCGTCCTGGAATACGCGGGAGTCGCGATTTCTAATTTTTGTCGCTTTGCCAATGTTGGCAATCGTCTGCCCTACGTCTTCCAAATTTATTCCGCTTACTACTACTTTTTGCCCGCTTACTTCAACCTTTGTGCTTCCGATAATGGAAGCGAAGCGGTGTTGTTTTTCTCCAATGAAGTTCTTTATGAGCACCTGCTTTCCTTTTACTTCAACGTTAACGGGAAAGTGGGAATAAATAACCTGCATTTCCTGCGAGAATCCTTCGGTAACTCCTTTTGCCATGTTTGCCAAGTGCGCCTCAACTGTTCTAACCATGGACAAATCGTGGGATTCAACCTTGAAATTCGTCCCTTCAACGGACATCTTCAAGCCGAGAACTGGGAAGCTTCTCTTGACTTCGCCCTTCTTCCCTTTAACCACGAGTTCGCTGCCCTTGACTTCGAGTGTTATTCCGTCTGGTATGTTCATAAACGCCACCTATCTAGTTCTAGTATATGTAGGCTATGAGCCTGCCTCCGATTCCTTTCTCTTTTGCCATTCTGTTGGTCATTAATCCCAAAGGAGTTGAAACTATTAGGAACCCGAATTCCGCGCTGGGTATGTAGCGCTGCTCCCATTTGCTCCATTGGGTTTTCTTGATCGCAAATCTTGGCTTGATTACTCCGCAGCCATTTATCGTTCCGAGCAGTTTTACTCTGAACGAGCCAGATTTTCCATTGTCAACAAACTCGAACTCGCCGATGTAGTCGTTCTTTTGGAAAATATCCAAAACTCCTTTTATTATTTTTGAAGCTGGGTGTATCGTGCAGTCCTTCTGCCCAACCCGTTCATGTGTTTTTATTGTGTTCAGTGCATCTGCGAGGGGATCATTCGTCACTCCATCACCTTAAAATTTTCTAAAACCTATCGATTCTCCGACTTCCCGGAAGCATCGTCTGCAAATTCCTAACCCGTACTTTCTTATGAGTCCGCTCGAGTTCCCGCAGAATCTGCAAGCTCTCAAGCCGCGGCCCATGAATTTAATGCGCGCCTTCTTTTCAAATGGAATTTTCTTTTTTCTTGCCTTTTTTTCCGCGGTCATTTCAAAACCTCACAAGCATATTTTTTCAAACTCGTTCAAACGATTTCAATCTTGAGAATATTCTTTGCAAACTCAATTCCATCTTCGCTCGCCAACCTGTGCGCCTTTCCTATTTTTGCTCTTGCCCGTTTTTTTCTTTTCACGCGGTTGCCGCGGCGCCCTAGAGTAACGCAAACGTCAAACCCAATTATTCCGATTTTGGGGTCGTATTTTGCACCGGGAAAATCAATGTACTCCTTTACTCCAAAGGAGAAATTCCCGTTTTCGTCAAAGGCTCTCTCGGAAACCTTGTTGTCAACTGTTTCGAGCGCTTTCTTCAGGAATTCAAGCGCATCTGCATCTCTAAGCGTGACCTTTACTCCAATTGAGTCTCCTTTTCTTATTTTGAAAAC
>JBDROI010000083.1:0-2005 GCA_043810245.1 Microcaldota archaeon | reverse complement strand
AGCAGATACCCCGCGCTTGCGCGGGGTTGCAAGCGAAGCGAGTAGCTCTTCGAGCGAATTCATTTTCTCCTAAGCTTCTTCTGGGTGTTTGAGCCTCCAGCCCGCATCCGCTATCTTCTTTACCTCAAATAGAACAAAAAGACTTGCCGTTACCAGAAGAATATACGTCCAATCCTGCAGAGAAAGCGGAACCGTGCTCATTGCTTCATTCATCATGGGATGGTAGACTGCAAAAATCTGCATCAAAAGAGAAAGCACAATTGCGCCGAGCAGGTACTTGTTGGAGAATATGCCTATTCTAAAAAAGCTGAATCTGGACCTCGCATTTATTGCACTCCACAGCTGAAACATGGCGAGCGAGGTGAATGTCATAGTGCGCGCATACGCCAGGTTTGCTTCATCAAACCGATAATGGCTGTAGAATACTACAAATGTTCCTACTGCAATGACTACTGCAGTAAGCGCAATGAACACTTCCATATCAAACGTCACGAGCTTCTCATTTGGATTGCGCGGAGGCGCGCGCATCAAGCCGCGTTCCTTCGGCTCCATTGCAAGCGTAACATCACATACGCCGTCGGTAACAAGATTAACCCACAATATATGTATGGGCAAAAGCGCCAGCGGAAGCGTCTGCGGAAGAAAGATTCCAGATAAAAGAACCATAAGCAGAAACAGAACTTCGCCCGTGTTCGTTCCCAAAAGAAAGCCAACCACCTTTTGTATATTCCTATAAATTCCGCGCCCTTCTTCAACAGCTGCCACAATTGTGGCAAAGTTGTCGTCTGCGAGCACCATGTCGCTTGCTTCTTTCGTCACTTCTGTTCCGCTGATTCCCATCGAAACTCCTACGTCTGCTTTCTTTATCGCAAGTGCATCGTTTACTCCATCGCCAGTCATAGCAACTACTTGATTCTTTCGCTTCAACGCTTCAACAACGCGCATCTTGTGCTCGCTCGAAGTTCTTGCATACACTGCAACATGGTCTATTACTTTTCCAAGTTCTTCGTCTGAAAGTTTTTCCAATTCCGCCCCAGAAATCACCTGCGAATCTTCACTGACTATTCCCAATTCTCTGCCTATTCCTTCTGCAGTGAGCTTGTGGTCTCCGGTAATCATAACTACAGTTATGCCTGCTTTTTTGCATGCGCGAACCGCCTCTTTTGCTTCTTCGCGCAGAGGATCCTGCATGCCAATAAGTCCAACAAAAACCATGCCATCGAGTTCTTTTTCAGCGGTTTTTTCCACTCGTTTATACGCAAATCCAAGAATCCTTAAAGTCTTTCCAGCCATCGCATAGCTCGCATCAAATATTTCATTCTTAATTTTTTCGTCAAGCTCCACTTCCTTTCCATCCAGCAGTGCATAACTGCACATTCCAAGGACCTTTTCAGGAGCGCCCTTTACATTAGCCGCAATTCCTTCCTCCGAGCGGTTGAATGTTGCCATAAACTTTTTTTCAGGGTCAAACTGAACTTCATCAACGCGCGGAGCTCTTTTTTCTACAAGCTCCTTCATAACTCCCGCTTTTTCCGCCATTGCAACCAGCGCGCCTTCAGTAGGGTCTCCCAACACGGCGATTTCTGAGCCTGCTTTCTCCAGCTGTGCGTCGTTGCATAGCACTGCACTGCGCATAATCTGTGCCAACCCCTTGCTCTCAAGGGCATTCTTGCCGTCTTTTTCATAAGTGAATTCTCCTTTTATCTCATAGCCTTCTCCGCTCACATCCAGCATTTTTCCATTCACATAAATCTTTTTTACTGTCATTTCATTGTGCGTGAGCGTGCCCGTTTTATCCGTGCAAATTACAGTAATGCATCCAAGCGTTTCAACCGCAGAAAGCTTCCTAACAATCGCATTCCGCTTTGCCATGATTTGAACTCCAATTGCAAGCACTATTGTGACTACTATTGGAAGCCCTTCTGGAATAAACGAAACCGCCTGTGCTACGGATATGCGAACAATATCTTCAAGCCCAAGATGGGCTACCAGCGCACCCACCACT
>JBDROI010000082.1:0-3088 GCA_043810245.1 Microcaldota archaeon | reverse complement strand
CGGTTTCTGAAGTAGCCCACGAAGTCGTCAACTGTTCCAGTGCATTTCGACTGCCCCGTGATTTCGCCCGCTTTATAGAACTCTAATTCGGCAGAGAAATCTTTTGCAATTGGCTTGAAATCTGGGGCGCGATGAACTTCTACTGGAAGCGGAATTTTCTCCTCTAGTTTCTTGTTGAGTTCCTTGTCTATTTCCGTCTCGCTTATTATGAAAATGAGCTGGTTTTCTGCGAGAATTCCTTCAACAACTGCGCGCGGATTTTCTGCTTCTTTGAGAATCTTGAGGGCTTCTGGAGTAAAGCGCACGTCCTTTTTCTCAAACTCGCTAATGATGTTCTCAAAGTCGTCGGCCATACTGCTCCCCTTGAAGATGCGCCTCCCTGCGCGCCAGCATTTGAGTTGCTGTTGAACTGCTGATTGTTATTCTTAGTTTTTTATGGTTTCGAGCGCGCTTAGAATCGTCCAGATTTGGGTGCGTGCGTGCATGGGCATGTTGATGTCCTCGCTCACTTCGTCTAATTTGTAGACGGCGGTGCTCGCTCGGACAACAAGGTCTTCCTGCGTCTGCATTATTTCGCGCGCCTCGCTTACAGCCCGCCTTATGTTCTTGGGAATGGAATTGTCGTTCATAACGAGCTCCATGAGCTCGATTACCTGCTTGACTTTTTTTTCGTCTGCTGGCATAAATATCACCCCGAACCGCGGAGGGGAAACCCCTCCCCAGTTTGAGGCTCCTCCTGACCCTCCCCTAGAAGATTAGAAGAAACCCCTATTCCTATTTGTTATTATTAAAGCGGGCCCGGTGGGATTTTCAGAGCCGTCCCGCACGTTTTTCTTTTGGGACAGAATTTGTCTTGGAAGACAAATGCGTGCATTCGAACGGTTCGCCGTTCGAATTGCACAGCCTAGCACTTTTCTTTTTTAAAAGAAAAGGGCCGGTTTGAACCCACGACCATCAGCTTAGAAGGCTTACGGGTTTCCTTGCCGCGCTATTTGCCCGTCTCCTCATTTTCTGAGTTGCCAGAAAATAGACGAGACACCAGGCTGCGCTACGGGCCCGTTTAAACCGCGTTTGCGCAGGTAGTATTTGCGGAGAGCATATATATAAATAGTTGCGCATTTAATTCTGAGTTATCGCCAAGTCAGCAGAGAAACCGCGCCCTTCAGGGCGCGGAGTGAATGCCGTCAATATTTGACTTGGCGAGTATTCGCCGAATGAGCAAGCATACTGCGCACTTTAGTGCGCAATGCTCTTCGACGAATCTGATACGGGTGAGGAAATGGAAGTTTACGAAGCAATACGCGGAAGGAGAAGCATACGCTCGTTCACGAGCGCAAAGGTTCCTAAGAAGATTCTTGACGAAATTTTGGACGCAGGAAGGTGGGCGCCTTCTGCTGGAAATGTTCAGGCGCGCCAATTTATGGTAGTTTCAAAAGAAAAGACGAAAATCAACATTGCAGACGCTTCAAACGGGCAGTGGTTCATTTCAAAAGCGCCTGTTGTTATTGCGGTTTGCGCCGATTATATAATTCAAGCAATGTACGGAGACAGGGGAAGAAATCTTTATGTAATTATGGACTGCGCGGCGTCTGTTCAGAATATGATGCTCGCTGCGCATGCGCTAGGTTTGGGAAGCTGCTGGGTGAGCTCGTTTGACGACGCAAAAGTGCGCAAGATTCTGAAGTTAGATAACAGGCTCGCGGCGGTTGCCTTAATCGCGCTCGGGTATCCTGCGGAAACTCCTGAAGCTCCGCAGAGAAGGCCGCTGAAAGAATTAGTGAAGTATGCTTAAGAGATGGGCGTTGGAATATTTCGCAGTTTCAATCCGCGCTTGTTGATAATTCCGATTTTTTGGAGTAGACTACGCCCACGATCATCCATGTTGGGAACCTGAAGTGCGAGCCAACTATGAAGTAAATATGTTTGGTTTTTGCAATGGCAAGCATCTTTTCCTGCACCTTTTGGTGAACCTCATTTTCATCTTTGTACTTGCCAAGCTTTCGATAATCCTCGCATTTGCGGTAAAGCTCTCCAACCTCCCAGTCTTCGCAAAGGAGTTCGTGAACTCTTCCTTCTGCGCCATCTTCATCTTTGAAAACATACCTGTATTTGTACTTAGGAATGTCCAGCTTGACGGCTGAGTTTCCGAACAAATCTCTCTGCGCGCTTTTTGTCAGCAATGCTTCGTAATGTGAATTTGTCGTTGGCAAAAAGTTGAGAATTTGAGTTGGCGCCACAACCCCCATAGATTGTTTCTTTGGGCCTTCTGCTTCGAGTTTTTCGATGCAGGAAATTTTCTTTTTTAGGATAGTTTCTATTTCCTCAAAGCCTGCTTCTCCCAGTGGTTTTATTGTTTCGAACTTGATTTTTCTGCTCTCCGGACGGTGATCAGAAGGCTCTTCGCTTTGCAGCTCGTATTCAATCCAGCTTTTCTTCTTGAAGTTTTTGCCGCTGCTCTTCCAAAAAACTTCCCAAGGCACTGGATAGATGCGCCTCCACTCTCCCTTGTCGGTTATGCCCGCAACGCAAACGAGCGATTCGTACTTGCTGCTTATTTCAGGCGATGCTTTTGCCAGCACTAGAAGCCGTTCCCTCATAAATGTGCCACCTTAATATCTCCAATCTCTTCAAGCTTTTTGCTGATTATGCCACGGTGGCAGTGTTCGTGATCTGCCTCAAAACACATCAATGCGATTCGCTTGCGCTTCCCGATTTCCAAAAGCGCCTTGAGTTTGTCTGTTTTATTTGGCAGTATGCTCTTCTCGTAAAAGTCAAATAAGCGCTTATAATCCGCATCTGTTTCAAGCTTCTTTCTTAGCTCTCCATCTATTCCCAATTCTGGAAAATGCGTGTATTCTATTTGAACAGAGTTCAACGATTGCTCGAGCTTTTTCTTTGTAAAGGCAAAGTTCATGCTGAAAGGGTTTGCGCGAACATCTACGAGAATGTCGATTCTGTTCTGGATTAAGTAGTCCAAAAAGAGGTCGATGTCTTTTTTTTCATAGCCTATGGAAAAAACAGCCGGCGCAAGTTGTTTATTTTCGCTGTGCTTTAATGCGCTTTTGGTCGTGTATTCGGGATATTTCTG
>JBDROI010000081.1:0-6068 GCA_043810245.1 Microcaldota archaeon | reverse complement strand
CCGCCTGGTATAAGCACCCCAGTTCCGCTGAACGTATTGTTTATTATGTGCGTGTACCCTCCTCCAAGAACAACTCCACTCGCTACCCCTACATTAGTGAAATTATTATAAGCAATATAACTGTCTGCTCCATTAAGGTTGAACGTGTCGCCTATATATGAGAACAGGTTCCAAATAATCGTGTTGTTTCCGTTTCCATTAATCTCAAAATATTCTCCTCCTCCTGAAACTGTGTTGTTTGCAAACGTGCAGCTGCTTATACTAATACTTAACGCGGTGCTGATTACAATTCTGTTCTGCGAAAAGTTGCAGTAAGTATAAGTGCCCGCCACGCTGCCGTCCGAAAACGTGCTGTTCAAAATCGTTGCGTTGAAGCTCGTGCCAACATCAAGAGAGAGTACGCCGCTGTTGTTCGAAATTCGCGAGTGGTTGAATCCGCTGACTGAACCCGAAATACAGTGGGCTGTGTTGTTGTCAACTTCTAGATAGAATGAGTTGTATGCTACGACATCGCAGGCGTTGTTCGTGAACGTATTGTTGAATATTTTAACGCCAGTTGAATTTGCTACAACTACCCCGTGGCCAGCGTTGATGTTGTTCTCAAACGTGCTGTAGCGCACCGTTACGTTTCTCCCATTCACTATTACAAGCTTGCCAATTGTATTTCCAGAGCAGCTCGCGTTTTTCAGCACTCCTTCATAAACAACATTTTCTTCCCAAAGCGAGTAAATAATGGACTCGCCGTTGAAGTCGTTGTCCGCGCTTATGTTATGTACATAGTGGTCGTTGATGTTTGCGTGCAAACAGATTCCTGCATTTTCAGCTCCAGTAACATTATTTCCTGTCATATTCAGGCGCGTTGTGTAGTACGGCCAAAACCCGCAGGTTGAGGCATTCGTTGCGTTGTTTCCTTCAAGGTAGTTGTCCCTTCCGCCCTCGATTCTAAAACCCGCGCGCGAAACCACATCAGCAGTATTGTTTACTATGTTCACATTCGTTGAGTTTTTAACCAATACTCCATACGAAGAATTCGCAAGCGTGTTGTTGAAAATCGTTACGTTGCTTGAGAAAGCAACGAAAATATTTGATTCATAGATTGAGCCGCCATCATACCTATTATTGCTCACATTATTCTTCCTCAGTACCACGCCGCTTCCGTTTATAATATTCACTCTTCCTCCTCCGCGCATTGTGGTAGAAGAGCTCGTGTTCAAATCCTCAATCACAACATAAGCAGGGTTTGTGTAATAATAAATCGGCTCCCCATCTATGGTGTTATTCTGGTATATAAAATGGTCATAGTCGGCCAGCGTAGAGCCCCCTATCCACCAACCTGCGATTCCTGAGCCAGAAATTATATTTGAGTCAAAAATTTGTTTTCCACCTGCTACTCCAGATGCCATATTTACTCCATGGCTTCCGCTTGATGTTATATTGTTTCTTATGAATGTGTTGTTCCCTCCAGTGTTCAACAAAAGTTGGATGCCATCAGTTCCACCAACCAATGAATTATTTTCAATCACATTATCTCGAGCTTCATCCCCTATAATTATTGCATCATACCCACCAGAAGCCAGAGAATTATTTACAAATCTGCTGCTGCTTGCATTGCATATATATAAGTCCTTTATATTATTGCCGAAAAACAAGTTTCCTTCAAGTGTCATATTATCTGCAGAAGCAATCAATCCCTGCTGGTTTCTAGTAAACGTGCTGTTTATTATGCGCGAGTTGTTTGCCCGAATAATCGGGCCTGCAAATCCCTTCCAATATCCTGCTTCGCTTCTGCACGCAGAGAAATCATAATTGATGTACCCGACCTTGCTCATCTCGCTGTTTTCCATCACAAAATTAGCGCCATCATCTATTCTGACTGCAAATGCAAAATTAGTGTAGTTAGTTATGTTGCTTGCATCATCCATCGTGAGCGGGCTTGAATCATTATCGTAAACATACAAACTCCCTCCTTCATATACTCTAAGCGTTACAAAGTTATCCGTTCCATTCATATGGAGCGTAACATTCCTCAGCGTCAAACTGCCTCCTTCGCGTATGCTCAAATTACCATTGACTATTATAACTCCATTGCTGCATACCTCCTCACCCGTAACATTCCATTCCCCCCACTCTGGCGGATTGCACGTAACGCCCTGCTCGATAGGAGGTGGATTTCCAAAAGCAGCGCTCACCTCGGACTTGCTTCCATCTTTCTGCGGAAATGGGCCGAGACAGCCGAAGATAAGAAGAAGAACCAGCAAACTTAAAGTGCCTCCAACAAATTTTTGCCCCATAACTACCCCTTACTTCTACTCAAACTGCCCATTTAAACCTTGCTATTCCCGCCACGTCGCAGTTCCTTGTCTTTGACGCATTCCAAGCCGGCGTTTTTTGCAAACTCCATAGCTCTCGTGCGCTGCTCTGCCTTCAGTCCCTTCCAATCTAGAACAACAAGTTCGACTTTCTCAACGCTTTTCTCAAGCGCTTGGAACATGGTTTCTTCATCCGCTCCGTCAATTGCGTAGTTGGGAAGCATGTGCGCAAAAGCAATTTCAGGAAGCGCCTCAATCACAGAAAACGATGGGCAGTAGTGCGGGGTTCCAATCCCAAGCGCAACTTTCGCGCGCGCAAACCCGCGCTTTCCCTCCTCAATAGTATGCATTATTGCATCCGCAATTCTTTCAACAGCTTCTTCATTCTTCCACTCAATTTCACTGCTTCCAATTTCAATGAAGAAGAACGGCATTTTAAGCGAAGTTGGACCGTGGTGCGTGCATTCCATAGTCGAGTCAAAGCCCGCGAGCGGGTTCTTTGCAAGATAAGAAAATGCGCTCTTCATTGCAAGCGCAGGCGCTATTGCAAGCTCGCGCGGATTTCCTCCTACTTCTGCTTTCGCGCCCCAGTTCCCGCAGACGTGAGTAGTAAGAGCAGGCAGTTTTTTCTCGCTTCTATGCCTGCTTGCAAAAATCGCGTAGTCAACTTCCAAGTCAATTTTTGTTTCAACAAGAAGCTCGGGAACTCCAATCAGTTCAACGCCTTCGCGCTCCCATTTTTTCTCGATCGTTTTTTCAAACTTATACTTGCTAATGAGCGCGCGAGCTATATTTACTCCAGCAGAATCCGCTTCTGAAAAAACTATTGCAGGCACTTGCTCACTCCTTCTCCAAAACGTAGCTTAATAAAACTACTATTTCAACAAGCGCAGTAAAAATTCCGACAACAAAATTATACCCAAAGCCAACTGCAAGCGGAATAAATGCAACTATTATAGAAACCAGCGGTTTTTCTCCCTTGTTTTTTGCCATCACTCCTGCGACCATCGCAAGAAGCGCAAGCACGAATATCTGCGCAATTTCAAAATCCGAGTAGGAAGTTTTCCACGCGCTCTTTGTTGTTTTATTTGCAGTCAAAGTCGTCTTGCTTGCGTTGGTTGTATTGCTTTGGTTAAGAGCTGGAAGAGATGAAGGTAAACTCGCATCGCTCGCATTCGTTGCGTTCGTAAGACTACTGGCGTTGCTCTCATTGCTGAAACTAGTTTCATTCTCATTTTTCGCTCCGCTTCCCGTGCAGCCAAAAAGAAGCAGGCAGACAGAGCAAATCACTGCAAATATCAACAGAACCTTTCCAAATTTCACATTTTTCATATAATCCACGCTTCTACTTTTTCCGTTCGCTTATTTATTCCTTTCCGCGCGTTATTTGCCGAAGTTTCTACAAAAATGCATTGAGTTCTTCGTGCATGCACGCTTTTCTCATCTTCTCGAGTGCATGAAGCTTATCCGCGCCCACTGTTGATCTCGGCATGTTCAGCATTTTTCCAACGTCTCTAATCGTCATCTTCTCTATCTTGTCATCTATCGGCAAATTAAGCTCAATTATTTTTTTCTCGCGCGGAGTAAGCACGGTTTTGGCAATTTTCTTTAATCTCTTTTTCAAATATTCGCTCAACGCGTCATTTACAAAATAGCTTTCCTGCGGCTTTTGAGAAAATGGGCTCCAAACATCTACAAACTTTCCTTTTTCTTCGTTTTCTACAACTGCGTCAAGCGGCACAAATTCAACGTCCTGCGCTATCGTGCTCATGATTTTTTTACTTAGCTGGAACGTGCCTTTTTTCTGCTCCACGCGCGCCCAAATCTCCTCAGACATAGGCTCTCCTTCATTTTTCTGCGTTAGCTCTCTTTTAGCATCATTTATCAGCGTCTCCGCATACAACTGCCTAGTCTTGAAATTTCTTGAATTAGTAAGTATGAGCAGTTTGGTGAATGCATTAGGAAATCTGCTGCACGCATATGTAGAAAATTTTCCGCGTTCTGGTTTATAGCGCAATACAGTTTCTCCCAATTCTTCAACACAAAACTGGAATAGTTCCCTGCAATTTTCTTCATTAAGCCCAAGTCTCTTTTTTCTGCTTACATACTTCGCAGCAAGCCTCAAATTTCTGAAAATCATTTCACTCTTTGCTTCGGCGTCTCCCTGCTCAATTCTTCTCATAAGAATTTCTGTTTCCTCCTTAGTAAGAAGCGGTTTTCCTGCAATTTCTTTGTGCATAATTTTTCCAACATAATACCATCCAGTAATCTTTTTGTCTACTTGCGCGGGCGTGCCAACAATCTCTTTTGCAGCAATCGCATCGAGCACGCTAATTAGTCTTGCAACCTCAATTTTTTTCTTGCTGCTTTCCGTTGCTCGTGTTTGTTCCTCGCGAACTTCTTCAATCAACGGCTTTTTTAGCAAAAATAGATTCCCGTACGCAGTAGTCGGAACTTTTTCAGCACCGCAAACGCGCAATTTGAATGACGATCCATTCAAATGCGCATTCGTTCCTTCGAACGAATTGTGCGGCTTTTCCATTGTACTCAAAGCAGCTGCCACACACTACCTATAGTATTCATGCTATTTTTAATCTTTCTAACGCTTTCTCGTGCTCTACGTCGATAAACGAAAGGTATATAAACTAACTTGTGCAAAATTCCGTATACCGCGTCGACTGCTGTCAGGAACGACGCATCTTCAAGCGCGAATTTTCTTCGTGCAATGACCAATGCTATCATACCCTACGGCAGTCAACCGCAAATGGTAATCCAAGCTATTTTGGATTAGACTTGAGTTTCGAGAGAGAACACACGACATGTGTACACGTGAGTGCGACCACCGCTAATTCATTGCGGTAATATAAATGAATATTCGGCACGAAACTCCGTGCAAAACTCCAGTTGATCCTGCTGGAGGGTACTGCTATCAGAGTTCGATTAAGCCATGCAAGTCAGCTCAACGGCTTCGTTGGGCGGCGGACGGCTCAGTAACACGTAGTCAATCTACCCTTAGGACGGGAATACCCTCGGGAAACTGAGGTCAACTCCCGATAGTTCAAGTATGCCGGAACGCTTTTTGGATTAAACGGCTTGGAAAAATGCATCCAAGTTCGCCTGAGGATGAGACTGCGGCTGATTAGGTAGTTGGTGGGGTAAAGGCCCACCAAGCCCATAATCAGTAGGGGCAATGGGAGTTGGAGCCCCGAGAAGAGTACTGAGATAAGGACTCTAGTCCTACGGGATGCAGCAGGCGCGAAACCTCTGCAATGCGCGAAAGCGTGACAGGGGAACTCTGAGTGATAGTCCACGTGATTATCTTTTTGTAAGCCTAGATAGCTTGCAGAATAAGGGCTGGGTAAGACTAGTGCCAGCCGCCGCGGGAACACTAGCAGCCCGAGTGGTATCCACGAATATTGGGTCTAAAGAGTCCGTAGCTGGTCTGTTAAGTTTTCTGTGAAATCTTCAGGCTCAACCTGAAGGCGTGCAGGGAATACTGGCAGACTTGAGAGTGGGGGAGGCTAAGAGTACTTACGGGGTAGGGGTAAAATCCGTTAATCCTGTAAGGACTACCAGTGGCGAAGGCGCTTAGCCAAAACACGTCTGACAGTGAGGGACGAAGGCTAGGAGAACGAATCGGATTAGATACCCGAGTAGCCCTAGCAGTAAATTATGCAGACTGAGGTGTTGCAACCGCTTAGAGCTGTTGCAGTGCCGTAGCGTAGGTGTTAAGTCTGCCACCTGGGGAGTACGACCGCA
>JBDROI010000080.1:0-8913 GCA_043810245.1 Microcaldota archaeon | reverse complement strand
CTTATATCATAAAGCGTGAGCACAGAAGGAACAAACTTCAGGTAAATCACCTGATACAAATACTGGTCCGCAATCTCAAACGGGTCGCCTCCAGCAATATTTTCTGAAAGCGTGCACGCAAACGTAGCTATAAACGCAATTCCAAATACCAAAACAGTTGCAATTATCGTTTGGTACAACTCCTGCTTCACCCAAAGTTCCCACTCTTGTTTGCGCATGATTTGCGCGAGCATGTAGACTACTGAAAGTAAGAAGAACGACGCCAGTATTACTGTTGCCATCACGGGCATCCAGCTTGCATAATCGCTTGAAATGTCGCAAACCATTTTCTATTCACCATTTTCCATCAAATCAACTGCGCCAATCCGGTAATATTCGTTTCTCCTCCAATTGCGGGCGAAATCGCCCTTATTGCAGTAACCACGAGCAGTAAGTCAAGCGCGGGCAGGAAGAGCGCTGCAACCATTGGCTGCATTGCATGTGGAATCATATCTGCGTAGTACTCAAACGTATCAGCAGCCGCCTTTCCAGGGCCTCCATAAGCAATCAATTGGACAAGTGTTGAAACCGTAAATGCCAGAAGAGAAGCAAATGCACCTACAAGCGCAGCGGCCCACTGGATAATTACCTTTAACCAGCAGAAGATGTTCCATCCTCCGCAGCTGCTGAAATCCGGGCCTCCAAAAACACTCATCCAGCTTCCAGCCTGAAGCGTCATTCCAATATTGCTGCTCGCCGCAGGAACTGCAAACTTCGGAACTGCCGAGTAAATCTGGTAGTTCATTATGAGCGCGAGCGGATAAACAACATAGAGGCCGATTGCCACTGCCATAAGCGTTGCTCCCATCTTTCGCGTGAGCGAGAAAGTGCGCAGGAACACCCCTATAGGGAGGAAATACTTGAACATCGTAGTTGAGAAAAATTGCAACAGGATTTTCTGCATAAACACCGAGAACAGCCCAAGCGTTATCATATTTGTGGCGCTCGAAACAGCCATGCTTACCATTCCAAACCCGCCAAAGAACATCTCTCCAGCGCAAATTCCTATATTCACAACTCCTGTAGGTATAACAATTACGCAGAAGTCAAGCGATATCGAAGAGACCATTGAAAGCGGGAACATGACTTCTAAATTCGTTCCGAATATTCTAATCAAATCAGTTCCAAGCGTATCCAAATAGTAGTTTGCAATGCAGAGATAGTTTTGCCCCGCGCAGGAAGCAGGCACGCTCACATGAAATGCGCCTCCAATCATTTCGCTTCCAAGCAGAATATTTGCAAAACCCACAAACATTAGAATATTAGCCACGTAAAGAGCAGAAAGCGTAACCTCGCTCATTTCATTTTTTGCCCACGCCTCAAATTCGCTTGAGCGCATGAACGACGCAATCATGTAAGAAATGGCAACTATCAAATAGCCTATTACTATCGAGGCAAAAATCATCGGCAGCCATCCTTGCCAGCTTGCATTCTCCACCCACAACGGATTCACGGGATTAGCCAAGGAAACGCTCATCGCTTTTATTTTTCTCCGTTTATTTTTAACCCTTTCCCTAAATTCGAGAGTACGCGCCTGCGAAAAACGAACGAAAAACGTTTAAATGCTGGCATGCAATTCTATTCCGTGAAAGATGCATTTTCGCGCAAGCGGCTCTTTGCGTTAGTTTTCGTGTTTTCGCTATTCATTTTGCTCCTTTCTTCTACTGCAAGCGCAGCAAATTTATGCCCTTCCAAAATTGCCACGCGCATAAGTGCTTCTTCTGAATCAGATGCCAAAAGCAGCACGATTCACGTAGAAGCAACTCTCCGCTACCTGGACGAAGCAACTGGAAAGAGCGGCTATGTTCCAAGGCGAACTGTTTACTTTCAGCTATGCCCTTCCTCATGCCCAGACGACGAGTTTCCGTGCGCAGACCAAGCAATGCAGAAAGGATGCTGTCGAACTTCTGGTTCTACTCAAACTGCAACTGGCTGCCCTTCTGGGCAGCATGCATGCACAGGCAATGATCTTTCCTGCTCAATCGGATGCTGCTATGATTCCGCGCTCACAAAGCAAACTGCAGTTACTAATGAAAAGGGGCTTGCAGAAACAGACTTCACATTCGACCTCAGTAATTCACCTTCTACTCCCGAGCTCATTGCCTCTTTCAAAGGCGACGATTTATACCTTCCAAGCAGTACAACCTCGCTCGGAGGCACAATTTCAAAATACGGTTTGAGCATCACAGCCTGCATTCCGCTCTTCCTCATTTTTGGATTTCTAGCGATGGCAATGTACGCTGCCGGAAAAAACCCGTTCGGCGCGTTCGACTTCAGCGGCCCCGCAGTAGCAAGAGCGCGCTCAAAAGGAGTTCGCGGTGCAATTCTTTCAAGCGTGGTTTCCACCAAGCAGATTGCAAAATACGTTGGAAAGAAGACGGGAATCAGTGGCAAGCTTGCGGCATTGAAAGCAAAAGCAAAAGAAAAGCTAAATAAAGGCATGGACAAACTTGGAGGAAAGCCAGAAGGAATGAGCGATGCAGACTGGAAAAATACAAATGCAGAATCAAGCAGAGGTTTCTACCGCAATCTCAAAACTACGCTCATAGGCGGCAAGGGCGCCCAAAAACTCTGGCAAAAGGCAGCTGGAAAGTTTGTGCCGCGGGAAATCAGCGCTGCAGAGCGAGGATTGTCCCTAAGCGGCAATGCAAAAGGCAAAATTGGACATGGTTTGTCGCTGGCTGGAGGCAAGCCAAAAACACCAGCAGAGCGCTTTAACCTTAATCTTCAAAAACCAAAATCATCGCTTGCACAGCGCGGCGTAGTTGGCGCGATGAAAGGCATTCTCGGCGCAGGCAAGGCAATCGGCGCAGTTGCCAGAGGAGTAGGCACAGCTGCAAAAGGCTTGAAGACTGCGGCGCAATTTGCAAGCAGCGGCAGAATGCAGTTGGACTTGGGTGACATCAACATAAATAAAAAAGTAGGAGACGACCTCAAGGGAACGCGTGGCACACAAACAGCACCGCTTCAGCCAAAAGACACAGTTCAACCTGCTTCAGCGCGCGATAGCGCCCTGCCAAAAATTACTCCGCCTTCTCAAAGAGCGCGCGAGTTCATTGAAAAAGTTTTAGGCGGCTTGTCAAAATGGGGCGTTGCAGAAACAGGCCGCCCGCTGATTTCGCGCGTTTCAGCATTCACTATCATCGGCTTGTACGGAGATCTTTCGAACAGGGCGCTTTCGCGTGCTAATCGAGGTATTGGCGGCAAAGAGGATGATCCAGGCAAGCTCGAGAAGCAGGAAGAAACATTAAAAAAGGACCTCAAGGTTCTTCTTGACAAGCTTAAACAATTAGACGACAAGAAAACTCTTTCAGCTTCAGACAAGGCTGCGCGTGAGAAACTTCAAGAGAAGCTGGCTGGCTTGACAGACAAGCTTGTCCTTCTCAAAAACCAAATTGCAGCTGCAAAGCAGAAAAACGAAGAAGCCAAAAAGAAGTTCGAGCAGGAAATGGAGGATTACAAGAAGAAGAAAGCAGACCTTGAAGAGAAAAAAGCAAAATATGAACAAGAAAAGGCAACTGTAGAAAAAGAAAACTCCGCAATTTCAGCAAGAAACAAAGAAGTAGAAGCAGCAGAGGCAGCATACAACGATTCTAAAACGAAGCTTGAGCAGGTAATGGTTTCCATAAAGCAGGTTGATGTTGAAACTCTTCTTGACTATGCAAGGCAGAAATACGGGGAGGCGTTCCTTAAGGAAGTCTATGTCGATTCAAGCAGTTTAATGCTCCTTCTTTCCATAGGCAAAAACGAGAGAAGAAAAGAGTTTTTGGATGGAAGCACCAAATCAGTAAACCGAAGAGACACAGTGGTAAAAGAAATTGACAATGCAATAGCTGCGTATGACAAGGGCAAGAAGCCAGCTGATCAGATTGGCAGTTTGGATAAGCTGTGCGCACGCGTTGGGTGCAACAAAGAAGAACTAATGGATGGCATAGTAAAAACCAAAAAAGGAAACTTCAGCCTAAGCGCCTCTTCCGACAATGTGAAGAACTTCCTAAAGGACGAGAAAGTACAGAACCTGCTTAGCGTACCTGGGATAAAAAAAGTTCTCTGGAAAGACAATGTCACAGTTTCCCAAGACGACATTCTCAAGCACCCCGAGAAATGGTTTGCAAACAACTTTGAAGGCGTAACTGAATTCGTACGAGACTCCTACAAGCTGGGAGTAAACGAAACTATCAAGAAGGCAAGAAACGGCGATTACCGACATGAGATACAAGGCGTAAAGCCCGAGTTTGTTGAACGCGAATTCAAGAAGGAAAGCCTGCTTGATGCCCCAAAGCCACCCCCAGGATCAATAGGCCCTGCGCCCAAGTTGGAGCAAACGCAGATTAAAGACAACACTGCTGATTTAGAGAAGCAGATAAAAGACCTTAAAGATAAGCTTAATGAGCCTACAGCAAAAGGACTTTCCGATGCAGAAAAACAACAGGAAAAGCAGCTGCTTGATGCGATCAAAGAAAAAGAGTACCAGCTTGGCACGGTTCAAAACAGGCGAATACTTGCAGAAGGCGAGCGTGCACTTTCAACTGTGGCGGATACGCTTGACTCTTCAAGCAAAAGCTTCGAAGATGACATAGCAAAGCAGAAGAAGATTGCGGCATCTCCGCTTTCAACTGATGAAGAAGTCAGAGCAGCCGAAAAGAAGCTTGATTTATACGCCCAGGAAAAGCAGACGGCTTCATACGAGGAGCGCGCAAAACTTCAAGATAATCGCTCAAATCTTCAAAGCGAAATCGACTTCATAAGCAAAGCAAAGAACGAAAAGAACGACAGCGCAAGAGCATCGATGATCGAAAACCATCTTAAGGAGCAAGGAATAACAGGAGATGTAACCCTCAACGAAATGGTTTCAGAATATAAGAGCTCGCTTTCCAAGCGCGCGTCAGCTTTAGAAAATGAGATTGCAAAAATAGATTTAACTCTCTTGCAGCAGAAGGGAGACAACCCGCATATAGATGAAGAACTCAAATTATTCAGAAGCAGAGAATCCCAAATAATGCAAGCACTAAACAATGGAGGTTCATCCAAAGAAACACTAAACAATATGCAAAACATCGCAAAATCGGACTTTGAAGTAACAGCTGTCCTCCAACGCCTCATGCACGAACCATCCTTGAGAAAAGAAGCAGGAGAAGAATACAACAAACTTCTAGCAAGCCACCTAGAAAGCATGAATACTGCTGAAAAAGACGTAACCGCCTACCACTGCACCAAACAGCTTCTTGACAACATAAAAACTCCGTTTTCCTTCCGCCAATCCTTCATAGAGTCAATGAACAACACGAGTGTGAGCGTACGCGATGTTCAGGCAAGTATTGGAGAGCTTGAGTCTGCCCAGAAAAAAATAGAGCTAACTACGAGCATTCTCGATTTAGTTGGCGGTAAAGACGAACCGAATGTTGCTTCGCTTCTCCAATCTACTTCGCAAATGGGAAATGCCGCTTCGCATCTGGTCACCGGCGCCTACTTAAACGGAATTGAAAAAACTATCCTCGAGCATCCAGAATCAGTCAAATCAGGAGAACTAGACAACCTATTAAGTGACGTTCAGCGCTACACGCGCGACGTTGCAGCAGAGTCCGACGGGCATGGAGCATTTGACATCGCATACCACCAGAGCAAGATTTTGGATGCAATTGCTCGCGTAAAAGAGCAGGAAGCAACCAAGCCCTACAATGAAACCGTGAAAGAAGTAGAGTATATGAAAGATACAATAGACCGCCTCAAATCATTCGGCGGCAACCGCGACGATATTGAACAACTTGAGAAAACATATAAAGCCAAGCTCGATACCATTGAGTATACTCAATCATCAGCAATTTCAAATATAGCCAAAAAAGTAGATGGAGTAAACCAAAAACTTGAAGACAACTGGGAAAAAATAAAAGTTGCACAGGACGAGTATGGAACGGCAAGTGCAGCGCTTTCAGATGCAAACACAAAAATCAATAAATTCGAGCAAGAAAAGGCAGATGGGCATTCTCATCCAGCCGACCAAGTGGAGCAATATAATAAGCTAAACAATTCTGTACCTTCTTTGAAAAAGGAGGTTGAAGAAACAAAAGCTAACGTAGATTCATTATCAATCAACCGCGAAATTCTCCAAGAAGTCAACGTTTCTCTGAATACCTCCCTTCAGGGAGGCATAAATCGTACTTATGGAACTGAAAGTGATTACTCAAACGTGCTTGGGCAGATAAACGCATACAAAGAGCAGGTTGACGACAGCCTCCTAAAATCATTCCAAACAACCAGTGGGGATTCGCTGACGCGAATGGATAATATGAAGATAGACATTCCAGATTCCAGACCAGAGCCTCTTTCAATCACAAAGCCAAAGAGCGCAGAAGAGCAGGCTAAAGTTTCTGAAGAAGCGCGCGCAATCCTGAAGGAGCTTGAGCTCCAAATGCCTGCGCGCGAGGAAATGAAGGCAGAAGAAAAGAAGCCAGAGGAGCATATCGCTCCTGAAGCAAAAGCACCTAAACAGCCTGAACGAACCGCCCCAATCGACTACTCCAGCTATTTGAAAGATCCAGAAGTAGTCCACTATTTGAAAAGCGAATACAATATAAACGCAAACGATCCTACATTTGCGAATCAAATCAAAGATGTTTTTGAAATCATTTCTCCGAACGATCTGCTCGAAGAAATAAAGAAGAAGTCCAAGAAGTCCAAAAAATCAAAAGGAGAAAAAGATGAAGATGAATCTTAGTCTAGATTAGGTGTCCCCATAGATTCGCCAGCTGGCGAAAAATCTCAATTACAAGGTAATTTCGATGGATTCGCCTACTGGCTAAAAATCTCAATTACGAGGTAATCTCGATGGCTTACGAACGACCTGCGCGCCCTGGATCTGATTGGAAGGAGAAAATAGGCCTGCTCTTCGGCTTCCTAATCTTAGTAATGATTATTTCCTACATCTGCTCATCTTCAGAAAAGAACGAAGACCCGTGCGCGCGCCTCGGTTTCTCAACATGCCCAACTGGAGTTGAATGCCCTGGGGACTGTTGCACTGCTACCGGCTCCTGCGGCTGCCCTGAATCTACTCAACCCTGCCCTGTTGACGTGCGCGACTGCAGATGCTGCAATGATGACAACTCCTGCGCAGACTCGAGCGGAGGCGTAACTCCTCCAATTGGAGGCGACCCAGCTCCGGGCGCGATATGCTCAACTGAAATAAACTACGACTTAAACCGAGACGGCTTAGTGAACTTGCAAGACGTAGGAGAATGGGACAACTACGCCGCGCTGAAAGAACAACTAGACATAAACAGCGATGGAGTCGTAAGCTCGGCTGACAGCAGTATTCTAAGCCTTTCACTCAGGGCAGAAAGCTACTCTGGCAAAGCAGACCTAAACCATGATCTGCACATAACGCTTGCCGATGCTGCGCTCTGGAACGACCTATACCGCGCGTATCAAACCCAAACTCTCGCTCTTGATTTTGACGGCGACGGCGCAGTTACTTCTGGAGACAAAGCATGCCTTGACGCTATGGTGTCTTCAGGAAGCAACCCAGTTACTCCTCCTCCAACAACCTGCGCTGAAGGGCAAATAGTCTGCTCTCAATGCATAAGCGGATGCTGCGATGCAGACGGCTCCTGCTCCGGAGAACAGCAAGGCAACTGAGGAACAGGACAGCACACATGCACATACTGCTCAAGCGGCTGCTGCTACACTGACGGAACCTGCGTTTCGTCTTCCGAGGTTTGCAGAACTGCAGGAGAAACATGCTCTCCAACCTTGGCATGCTGCTCAAACATTTGCAATGCTGACAGCAAGTGCGAAGCATGCACTCCGGAAAACTGCCCAGTTGGATGCGTAGACGGCGTTTGCCCTTGCAGCCAAACAAGCTCTTCCTGCACCTCTGCTTCTGACTGCTGCTCAAACCTCTGCAATGCGTTAACTAGCAAGTGCGAAGCATGCACTCCGGAAAACTGCCCAACCGGATGTGTGAATGGAGTTTGCTCCTGCGAGCAGAACGACGAACTCTGCTCCTCAAACATAGACTGCTGTTCCAAATTCTGTTCAAACGGAAGATGCACAACCAGCGGCACATGGGAGTGCAAGTAATGCAATATAGCATAATAGCTTTGCAACACCCGCAATTAATTTCTAGCCTAAAATAAGATTTGCTACTTTTTCTGCATCAAACTTTTCAAGCTCTCCATAGCCCTGCCCAACTCCTAAATAAATAACCGGAACCCCGCTTGCCTTTGCAACGCTGATTACGCTTCCGCCTTTGGAATCGCAGTCAAGCTTTGTTAAAATCACTCCGTCAAGTCCTACTGCTTCATTTACTGCCTTTACTTGCTCAACAAGCGCGTTTCCAGCTATGCTCTCGCCAATAAAAAGCTTCAAATCAGGAGAAATCACTCTATTCATTTTCTTCAACTGCTCAATCAAATTCTTGTTTGTTTCCTGTCTTCCAGCAGTATCAATAAGCACTGCATCAAGCTTCTCTGCTTTTGCATGTGCAACTGCATCAAAAGCAACAGCAGTTGGGTCTGCTCCGTAAGCATGTGCAATAACTTTTACTCCAAGTTTGCTTCCATGCACTTTCGCCTGCTCAATTGCAGCCGCCCTAAACGTATCTGAAGCGGAAAAACAGCTCTTCATTTTCTCTTTTTCAAGCATACTCGCAATCTTTGCCATAGTCGTAGTTTTTCCTGCTCCATTCGGGCCTACAAAAAGAATTTTTACCGGCTTCGGAAGCTCGCGAACGCGTTCCAAAATATCTACGTGCGTTTTCCCCCCGCTTCCTTCCATAGCATCTTTTAGTGCTTCCTTGACAACTTCGCGCACAGCTTCCTTTACTCCCCCGCTCCTCACTTTTTTCCCAATTAGTTTTCCTTTTATTTCAAGAACAAT
>JBDROI010000079.1:0-11534 GCA_043810245.1 Microcaldota archaeon | reverse complement strand
CGCACCCATTTTAAAACTTCTTCTTCATCTTTGTAAACTCCAGAGCGCTCGAAATACGCCAGAACGTTCTGCACGTCGCGCTCAACGAACGAGTGCGCTTTGGGGTGCGCAAGCGAAACGCACTGCCCCAAGTCAATTAAGTAAGGGTCGCCCTCGTGCATGATTATATTGTACTCGCTCAAGTCGCCGTGGACAAAGCCTCGGGCGTAGAGCTTCTTTATATAGCCGAGAAGAGTCTCGCAGTCCTTCTTGGGATCCTCGCTTCCGAGCTGGTGGAGAGTTGAGTCAGGAATTCCTTCTACGCCGAGAAAGTCCATTATGAGCACGTTGTTTTTTGAGTAGCACGGGTGAGGAACGCGCACTCCAGATTCCTCGCAGACTTGGAGGTTTCTAAACTCCTTGCGCGTCCACGCGTAGATGATGCTCTTCTTTATGTGCCTCACTTTTTTGAAGCGCGGGTCGCCGTTGATGTACTCGCACATGTGAAGGAATGAGCTCGTTTCGATTTTGAAGATTTTGACTGCGAAGTGCGCTGTATGCTGTCCTTCGCCCGCTGTCGCACGGTAGACGTTGGCTTCCTTTCCAGTAGCAACTGGAAAATCAATGCTTTTGAGAATTCCGTTGTTTAGGAACCAGCCTAGGGTGAGCATTGTCTCGGGGTCGAAAACACGGTTTTCTATGCGCTTCCGCTCGCGCATTTGCTTGACTTCGCGCATGGGCTGTTTTCTCTTAGACTCGCGGCTTGCCATGAAGGAGTTAGGGCGGAAGAAGCTTTAAAGCTCTTGGCTATTTTTTTGGTTCAGTTTCGCCAGCGAGCTGAGCATCGAGGAATGCTCTTGGGTTTTCCTTTGCTTCTTCAGTTATATCTGCCCCGCGGAAGTATACTGCAGAGTGTTCATAGTTAGTATCTGAAAGCCCACGGAACCAAAAACATTCCCCGAACCTGAATTGGAGGCTTTTTATTCCCTTCGCATCTGTCTGTACGTCAACTCCAGATACGTCCTCGCGCGGAGCGAAAACTAAAGCATTTGGCATAAGCTGTGAAATTCTTTGTGCAATACTCATAATCCAGTAGCCGCTGATTGTTTCTCCGGCTTCGTTAGCTATTTTATCTCCATAGGAGTTGCCTGTTGAGCAGGAAAAGAGAATGACGAATGCGTTCGGCTTCATCATAGCGTTCAACTCTGTGAAAAGCGAAGCGTCTTCGAAACTTAGATAGCCGGCATCGTCTTCGCGCGAACCGAGGCTTATGCCCTTCAAGTTTCCATGGCCTGAGATGAGCAGTGAATCGAACTTTCCGTATGTTTCGTGCATTTTTCTTGCGTACTTCAGGAAATCTGTATCACTTCCTGCCTCCATTAAGCGCATGTCTAGTATGCCTGTCAAGTTGGCTAAGAATTCATTTTCATCGCCAACTGGGAGGCCTGAGCGAGGAAGATCTTGTTTTGCAAGGGCCATCACAAAAAGAGGTTTTTCTGTTTGGCGCCGATTGATATTGTTATGGAGCTCTTGCAGAGCGGGAAATGGATAGCGCCTGAAGCAGGTTATTCCATAGTGGTCCTCAAGAGTTTTGAAAAATTTGAAGCCTCCGGAGCGCCTGAGCGTATCAAACGAGTCCAGAGCGTCCTGAATATACGTGCGGACGCGCTCCTCTCGTTCTAAACGCTCGCTTTTGGTTTCGGAGCTCCAGTGAAAAAAGTCGAAGCTACTGATCCATCGGGAAATGTATTTTCGTATATACTGCCATGAGTCTTGATTTTCCTCCAAAAATAGGAGGTTTTCCTTTGAAGAGAGCCAGTTCACCAGCTCCTCTATTTTTGCCTCATTTGAAAGGGAGCCCCTGAGATAGTACCAACACTCTGCAATGAGGTTGTCCATGAGCCATACTGCTTCGCCTCCTGCTGAGGAAGCGCTGATCTGCGAGAGGGATTTGAGGGCGATTGTAAGAAACTCTTGACTTCTTGAATCGCTGTCTGTTAGAAGCTTGTTGATTATGCTTGAAATTGATGAAGCAAGTTCGGGATTGTCTTTGTAGCGGAAGTAGCATCCCACTGCAGCAGCCAGCAGTCTCGGATCGCGCAGTGTTTCTGTGATTTTTTCAAAAGAGTGTGCAACTTCCACTGCCTGCTTAACCTCGTATTTGGAGAGGCAAAGTATTGCGGTGTTGAAAAGCATTTCGTTTTCTGCGTAGAAGCGCACCTTTGCAAGAGAAGAGGTTATGCGCACGGATTCTTCTGGAGCATCCTTGAATGTTATAAGGAGTCCTTTGAATGCTCCCGAAGAGAAGGAAGCGGTCAGCTCTTTTGCGTGTTCAAGGTCGCTGTGCTTATTCAGCCAAACTAGGTGAGAGGCGAGCGCTTCCGCCACCTCGTGACTCTCTCCCAGACCTGAAAAGAGAGTGAGCAGGTCGCTGACGTCTTTTTCAGAGGGAATACTTCGCGTGCCTATTTTCATTCTTGTACAAAGGAGCTCGGCTATTGATTTTGAGAGTTTTTGGTTTGAAGAGAAGAGTGAAAGGCAGTCGCAGATGGATTGCGAACAGAAAAATTGTGCAAATGAATTTAGGGTTTTGGTGCTTTCGGTTTCGCGCGCTACTTTGAAGAGCAATTTCATGAACACTGCTCCGGCTTCCGGAAAATCATTCAGCTTTGAGACGCATACATAAACGAGATGAGAAGAGGAAATGATTTGAGCTACTGCTTGAGCTGATTTTCTGTCTTTTGAAAAGAGTATCAGCGTGCTCAACTCCTCTGTAAGAGCGTATGCGGCAAATGGATTGATTTCAAAGTGCATGATGCAATCTACGACTTCTTTTGAATCAAATTGAGCTAAAAATTTCTTAAAATTTGAAATGCGGGCGGGATGAAAGCTTGCTGGAGTTTCGGTGCGCAGTACTTGCCATGCCGCTTCCTTGAGCTGAGTAGTGATGAAAACTGCAACTTCGGGCAGTTTGCTGTACTTTAGAAGGCACTTCAAAGCGTCTTCTGCAGCGCTTTCGTTTTCCAGAGTGCGGAGCATCTCGCCTAAATCTTGAATTATTGTTTTTGCACATTCAGGTTTGTGTTTGTAGGAAAGAAAGAGCAGAAATGCATCTTGTGAAGAGAGAACTTCCAGAAGCGCTGGGAATGTTTTGAGTCTGTAGCCGCTGTCACAGTGAAAATGCAGTCCTTCTGCCAGTGCTTTTGCGAGCTTTGGGCGCGTATTGAATTTGGAAAGGAACTCTGCGATCTTTGGGAGGTAGTTCCGCTGCTCTCCAGACGCAATTCCAAGAAGAATTTCTGCAACACCTTCTCGCTCTGGATTAAGCTGCATTTTGAAAAGAAGAAACGCAAACGCTTCAAGAGTTTCGGCAGACGGAGGAGGGGGAGGATTCCAGTAGTATGCGGAATTTCGCTTAGTGAAATATTGCTTTGCTTCTTCAATGAATCTTTGAGGAATCTGTTCTTTCTGCTCAAGTTTGGCTTTCTGCTTCGCTTTTTCAAGAGCAGAAGCTGTGCTTATTAGGGGTTCTGTTAGTGTGGTTGCAAATATGAAGGGAAGCGTAAACACTGCTGTGAGCGCATACTTGAAGAATCCCTTTTTCCGCTGGAGCTGGTTTGCACTCGAAGTATTGACTGAAGAAGGATTAAGGGTTCTGCGGGAGAAAAATCGAGGTGCCATTGCACATTAATTTATGCCTCTAAGAGGTATATAAACCCCTCTTATTTGGGAGCTACGAGAAGAAGAAAAGATTACCTCATGTAGCCCTTTCTTTTGAGCCACTCTGCCTGAAGTCTTGTGTATCTCCAGAGGATGTCTCCGCGCTTGTCTGTTTCGACGACCCAGGGTTTGACTACGACAGCGTCGCCTTCCTTAACCCAGATGTTTCTTCGTATTCTTCCAGGTATTCTGCAGAGGCGCTCCTTTCCGTCTTGGCAGTCAACAAGAAGCCTGCTTCCGCCCTGCATTGAAATTACAATTCCGAGAAGCTCTTCCTTGTGCGGAATTCTTATGCGCACCTGTTCTTCGCCGCCTTGTTCGTTAGCCAACAAATCACTTCCTCAAACTAAAGTTTTACTGGGGAGCGCGCGCCGCAGCTCTCGCAGATGAGCAGCTTGATTGAGCGCTCGTGCTCCACTATATTAGTATCGGGCTTCTTGCACTCTTTGCAGATTACGTATGAATCGACAAATGTCTTTATCCGTTCGTTGAGCATTCTGAAGTTGAATTTTCCGTTAAGAATGAGCTGTTTTCCTTCCACGCCAACTGGAATTGCAAGCTGCTTGGAAAGGTAGCGCGCAATCATCTGAGGGTCGCGCCTAAGAGTTGAAGCAATGAAGTCGAAGTTTTTAATGATGGTTTTGTTGCCTTGCATGAACGAATCTACGAGCGGAACTTCAAAGCGCTCCGCGCGCGCCGCCTTTTTGGGCATGTTTTTGACTGCTCGGTCTAAGAGCTCTTCATAATTCAAGAAAACACCAACGTTATGGGAGTATATATGAAGATGAGGTTAAAAAGGCTTTCGCGGAAGTTTGCGTCTATAATTTGAGAGCAAGCGCAGCTCCAAGAGCAAGAAGAGCAGAGAAAACTATTGGCGGAAGAGCGGGCAAGAAAGTGCGCCTGCTGAAAACGTATTCGAGCGTGAACCATAGCCCTACTGTTGCTCCGATGACTACTGCGAGCGCGGGAATCAAGCCCGCGAATTTGTACGCAGAAACTGCAAGCATTAGCGGAATTACCATGTCGCCCGCGCCAAGCTCTAGAGAGCTTTTTTCCTCTCTCACTTCTTCCACTTCTTTTTCTTTTCCCTCAACTATTTTCGTTTCCTTTCTTTTCACTTGGTACGCGCGCTCGGTGCTTACTGAAAATGAAAGCTTTCTGGAACTCATTGCTTTTGCGAGCTCGATCATGTGCCCAGTGAAGAAAACTGCAATGACGTCGTAGATTGACAAACCGATTGCGAGAACGACTGCTGGAAAAATGTCGAGCGAGAAGCCGAAGATTGCTCCAACACCAGAGCTTGCAACGACGGTTGCAAAATTCTTGAGTTTAGGAAAGAAGAACTTGGAGACTGCGAGCGCGAGAGCGCATAAAATCGCGAGCTCTGCGTAGAAAACAATTCCAGAGAGGAAGAAAATCACGTAGAAAACTATGTTTGAGGCAACGAAGAGAACGAGCGCTTCGAGAAGCTTGAAGAGAAACGCGCCTTTGTAGAAGCGGATGAGCAGAATGAGGAGGGTTGCGCTTATTAGAACCGTTCCTAGGAAGTAAAGGGAATTGAGCGCGCTTCCGGAGTCTTGAGTTGGAGCAACGTTGAAGTCCTTGAACTCAACGTAGAGTTTTGCTTGCTCAACCATGTTCGCGCCAACGTATAAGCCGAAGAATTGAACAAGAATGAAGAGAAGCATAATGCTTGAGATTTCGCGCATCATAGGTAAAGTTTAAGTGGTGCATGCTTATAAGAGTTGATGGAGCTGGTGAAAATGGCAACGATTCAAGACTTTGAAAAAGTGGATATTAGAGTTGGGAGAATTGTTGAAGTTGAAGATTTTCCTGAAGCGAGGAAGCCGTCTTATAAGCTGAAGATTGATTTTGGAAGCGAAATCGGAGTCAAGAAGAGTTGTGCACAGCTAGCGAAAAAGTACAAAAAGAGCGAGCTTCTCGGAAGGCTTGTTTTGGGAGTCGTGAACTTTCCTCCGCGCCAAATTGGAAGCGCTCTTTCTGAAGTGCTTACCTTGGGAGTTCCTGGAAAAGAGGGTCTATGTGTGCTGATTAAGCCGGATGAAGAAGTTGAACTTGGCGGAAAGCTTTACTGAAAAAAAGGAAATAGAAAGAAAAAAAGCTAGAACAAACTCCATTTATTCGCTGAAGGAGAGTTTCGTGTTTCTTTAGGTTCTTTAATTTCAGCAACTACTGCAAGTCGCCTAAGCGCTTCAAGGTCGCGCTTTCCCATCTGAATTACTCCTGATGCCACCTGTATCTGCTTTTTCGCTTCTTTCATTCGTCTCCCCTCCCCGCGTGTTCGCGGAGTTTCTCTTTTCTGGTCTGCCTTGCCTCGTAATAGAATTGCTCATTTGAAGTATTTAAACGCGCGCATACCTCGAAAATGCGAAATTTACGGCGTAGAAAGAGGTGCGAAATTCGAGTTCATTGGGGCATAGAATGTATGGAAATGGACATTAATGTAGATTTCGCGCGAAACTCAACATGCGCAGGTTTTAAATAAGATGACCCGGCATAAACCAGAACACAAATTTTGAGGTGGAAGAAATGGCTGGAAAATTAAAAGGAGATTTGGATCTTACTATTAGAGACTTCGATATTACTGCATTGTTGCTGGGAACTACGATTGAGGCGCTGGTGTATAGAGGAGTTCGAGTAGCGCTTGATGAGATGAAGGATGAAAAACTTGTAGGACTGTTAAAAAATGTGCGCTCTTCTGAGATAGTTGTGATTGTTAGAGCGGCGAATAAAGACCAGATTAAGAGAATGTGTAAGCTGGCTAGGCAAAATGGAATTCGCAGGCAAATAAATGTTGCGAGCTCAACTGGTGGGTGTGCTGTAGAGTCTGGAGGGATGAGCCCAAAAACTCGAAAGAGAATTAAGTATTTTGACATGAATGATATTGGCGAAATTGGCAGCTCTGGAGCTGCATTCAGGAGAACTGCAGATAATAAGAGGGTTAAGGAACAAATTGAAAGAAAAATGCCCGTGGCGCAGAAAAAATAGAGGTGGGAGAATGATGGGTTCTGATGAAAAAAAAGAAGTTTATGAATTGTTGAGGCAACTTGATGATATTGAGACATACGGAGCAAACTCGCAAAAAGAAGACGAGCTTCTTTCTCAGCTGAATGCTAAGGTTGCGAATCATTGCGAGTTTGAAGAGGAACAAAATATTTTGAAGCGGCTGACAAAAAGCCAGCTGAATAAGCTTTTGCACAAACTTGAGCTTTCAGATGGAGTTGGAACTTTCAGGGGCTTTGCCAGCTGTCTTGGACAGGATCCCGAACACTCAGAAATCACTAAAGCGCTTAGGGAATTCATACGCGCGGCGTGCTATATAAAGAACCCTCTTCCAAAAGAGAAGCTTGAAATTGTGGCGGATTATATTTCGGACAACGCAAAGTTAAGCAGATTATTCCAGAATCTCATGCTATTGCTGAATAATGCGGAGCTCCAAAAACAGCGCGGAATGATTGAGGCGCTGAAATCTACGAAAAGAGGCAATTCAGCTGCTGGAGATATAAGAAGAACTAGCGAGGGAAAAAACACGCAAAAAGGCGGCAGAAAAAACATACTGAATATAATACCTGCTTAGTCAAACCGCTTCACGAGCTTTATGAACCCAGGTTGAGGTTCGTAGAATTCTCCCTGCCTTAGGCGGTCGTCTATGAACTTGCGGACGAAGCCCTCGTCAATATCGTAGTTGCGCGCTTCGTCTACGATTCTCTGCTTTTCAATCATGTCGACATCTTTGCTCATCTCGCGCACGATATTGAGGATATTGTTGTATTTGTCTACGGTAGACTTTGACCTGCCGGTTGCAATAATATCGATGTCAATTCGTTGGGTTTCGCGGTCCATCATGACTTGGCGCAAAACGAAATCCAAAAGCTTTATCGCGCGCTCCGCATCCACAATTTCCACTTTCTGGCTTAGGCGGATTTTCGCGCTCGCTTCGCTCAGTCTTATTATTCCTTCAACTTGGCGAGGCGTTATTGGAACTGCGTGCTGGGAAGCCCCGACTTTTCTGAGCTCAACATAGTATTCCTTGATTTTGTCCATTGCTTCGCGCATCAGCTCGGGTTTGCAGTTCTTGCGCGCGTAGGAAATGTACTTTCTTATGAGTTCGCGCGGAATCCGTTTTGATTCATCCTCTTTTTCCGTGTCGTTTTTCTCCTTTATGTGCATGGAAGCCACTTGGTGCGAGCGAAGCATGTGCTCCGCGAGACTCTTGTCTTTCTCCTCGTCCATGACGTCGCGGATTGGGAAAATTAAGTCGAAACGCGAAAGAAGAGTTCCTGGAATATCGAACTGCTGTCCCGGAGGCTGATTGGGGTCGAAGCGCCCGAACTTGGGGTTTGCAGCTGCGAGAATTGCTGTTTTCGCTTTGAACTTTGCAACGATGCCGGCTTTTGCAACGCTTACTGACTGCGACTCCATAACTTCGTGGAGCGCCGCGCGCTCCTGATCGCTGATTTTGTCGAATTCGTCGACTCCAGCAAGACCGCCGCTCGCAAGAACTAAAGCTCCTGCTTTCAGCACCCAGCCTCCGTCTCCCAATTCGTCTTTCTCGGCAGCAGCAGTCAAACCTACACCAGTTACGGATTTTCCGCTTACGTAAATGCTTTTTGGAGCGAGCTCTGTAACGTATTGAAGAAACCTCGTCTTTGCGCTTCCCGGGTCTCCAATGAGAAGAATGTGAATGTCATTTCGAATTTTTCCTCCGTCTGGAAGAACTTTTTCCGGTGTGCCTCCGAAAAGCTGGAGAATAATTGCTTCCTTCACTTCTTCATGTCCGTAGATGGAGGGAGCAAAAGAAGCGACGAATTTTTCGTGAACGCGGGGGTCGCGCGAGAGCTCGGTTATCCGCTGTTCATCTTCCTTGTTTATCACCACTTCCTCAAACTCTCGCTGTACTTTTTGAACGTGAACTATGTCAATGTACTTTGAATAGGTGTCAACTCCTTTTCCTTTGAGCGGCGGTTTTATGCGCAGAATTCCAGAGAGTTCAACTGTGTCTCCGGGAATGAGCGAGTTCACCAAATCGTCTTCGAGCAGAAGCTCAATGTGGCTCGTGGGCGCGCCTCCTTGCAGGCGCTCGAGAAGCTCCTGTGCTTCCGCGCGCTGGATGTCAACAAAATAGCTTTCTTCTTCAACGAGCTTGAGCGAGCGGCGCTTGCAGCTGTCGCAGAGCTCAACTGCCTTGGTTTTCTTTGTTATGGGAACTTTGTAAACAGAATCGCAGTAGGAGCATCTGTAGAAAGCAACTTTCACTTTCGGGCGAACTTCAGCGCGCTTGCTTATTATTCCGCGAAGCTGAACGAGCTTTTCTATCTGCGCAGCTCCAACATCTTGAATGAGCAGGTCGTCGTCTGGAAGATTGAAGAAGCGTATGTGCGGCTCAAACTTTACTCCAGGCATTTTGAGAACGCTCATGCCGGCTACTGTTTTCTCCGCGGCTTCGATTATCTTATCGGGCTGGTTGCGAAGCTCATCGGCGAGTTCAATGCTGTATTTTTCCAATTCGCGGTAGTTAACTTCAAGACTGCGCTTTGTGGGATATGCAGCTGCAAGCTTCTCAATTTCCAGCTTGTACTTTAGCTCAAAGAACTCTTCAAATTCATTTATAAGAGGCGTTAGATCCTCGGCCATATTGCTACCTGCCCACACGTTTATAATACTAGAACTCCTAATTATTGCTAAATCAAAAGCCGAAATAGCTTATTGAGAGCGAGCGTATATATAGCTTTTGGAAATCGAGGAAAGAAAAGGTGTTTTCATAGCAAAAATTCTGATAACTGCTGCATTGCCTTACGCAAACGGCCCTCTTCACTTAGGGCATATCAGAAGCACCTATTTGCCTGCAGATATTTACGCGCGCTATAACCGCTTGCTCGGAAATGAAACGTATTATGTCTGCGCAACTGACGAGCACGGAACACCAATTCTCGCGAGTGCGGAAAAAGCAGGAAAAACTCCCGCTGAATTTACTGAGTATTATCACAAGAAAGACGAAGAGGAAGTTAGAAGGCTTGGATTCAGCTTTGATATTTTTCATCGCACGTCTAGCGTAGACAATAAAAAGATGACGCAGTACTTCTACACGAATTTGAGAAAGAACGGGTATATTTATGATAAGGAAGTTGAGCAGGCTTACTGCGAGAAATGCTCGCGCTTCCTTCCTGATCGATTTGTGATCGGAACGTGCCCGCACTGCAATGCCGAAGGGCAGTACAGCGATTACTGCGATGCGTGCGGAAAGGCGCTCGGAGCAGGAGAAATTAGGAATCCGAAGTGCTTGGTTTGCGGAGCTAAGCCTACGACGAGAAAGAGCATGCACTGCTTCCTTGCTCTCGGAAAATTCTCAGAGAAATTGAAGAGCTGGCTCAGCTCAAACCCTGAATTGCAGAAGGAAATTCTAAATTATGTTAACAACTGGATTGAAAATGGGCTCGCTGACTGGGATATTACGCGCGACATGAACTGGGGAGTTCCTGTTCCCGATCGGCCTGGAACAGTGTTCTATGTTTGGTTTGATGCGCCAATAGGCTATGCTAGCTCAACTGCAGCGCTTCTTCCTCAGCGCTGGGAAGAATTCTGGAAAGAAGGAAAGGAGAAGACGCGCCTTGTGCATTTCATTGGAAAGGATATTATTTATCACCACTTTTTATTTTGGCCAGCGATGCTCATGGGAGTTGGAGACGGATTGAGGCTTCCTGACGCGATTCCTACGCGAGGGCACCTGAACTTGGAGGGAAGAAAATTCTCAAAGAGCAAGAACTGGTTTGTTTCGCTTGAAGACTATTTGAAGGAGTTTGACGCAGATTACCTGCGCTATTATACTACGATGGTCACTCCGCACTCAGTCGGCGACGCGGACTTTGTTTGGAAGGATTTCCAGCAGAAAATCAACAACGAATTAGTTGCATGTATAGGAAACTACGCTCACAGAACGCTCGTGCTTTTGAAGAAGCTTGCAAACTCGGAAGTTCCGAAAGCAGAGAAGCTTGAGGAGGATGACGAGCGCGTGCTCGCAAGCATGGAAGCGGCGAGGAAGTCGATTGGAGAAAAGATTGAGAAATTTTTGCTGAAAGAAGGATTGGAAGAAATTTGCGCGTTCACTGCAACGCTCAACAAGTATTTGAGCGACAGAGAGCCTTGGAAGGAGAAGGACGAAGGAAGGAGAGCAAACTGCCTTTATGTTTCTACGCGCGGATTGACTGCGCTCGCAATTCTGCTCGAGCCGTATCTTCCGTTTACCTCGCGAAAAATGTTTGCAATGCTGGGAATAAGTGAAAAAGAATTAAAGTGGAGCAATGTTGAAAAGGAGCTTCTCAAAGCAGGAGCGAAAATCGGCGAAGTGAAGCCGCTCTTTGAAAAAGTGAGCGACGAAAAAATTGAAGAGCAGGAGAAGAAGCTGGCGAAATAGCGCGGGTGGTTTTGATGGAAGGAAGCGAACTTAGGCATCTTTTGCCGCTGATTGCAGTTATGGTCGTGGTTGCTGCCGCGGCTGGAGCTATTTATTATTATGAAAATTTTGTTAAGGAGAGCGAAGCGCAGAGGCTTCTCAAGTATGTTCCAGAGAAAGCGAGCGTAATAATGATTGTTGATGTAGTTGGAGTTATTGAAGACGAAGATTTGCAGGCAGTTTATGAAAACGCGACAAGAGGAAGAGAGTTGAGCAAGGATATTGAAACGCTCGTTGAAGCAATGGGCGTAGATGAGTTTAAGCTTGAGGATGCTGAATCGAAAATTGTTATGTTTATTTATTATGATGAGGAAGCACGCGCAAATGTTACTGCAACGCTTATTTACCCGAAGAATTTGGACGC
>JBDROI010000078.1:0-4381 GCA_043810245.1 Microcaldota archaeon | reverse complement strand
GTTGACCGATGACACCGTAAAAGAATACCTTTTCGATTCATCGGCTCCGAAAATAAGCGAACCAAGCTATTTACGCGAAGGGGTCGCGAATGCTGAATCAACCATTTCAGTTTCAGTTGAAGACCAAGGCGACTCACCAAGCGGAATTTACTCCGTCGCCCTTATGTACGCAATAAATGAAGAAGCATGGTGGCCTCCAGTTGCAATGTCAAAAACGGGAGCAAATACCTACTCTGCAAGCATTCCAGCCCAGCCGGAAGGCACGCTTGTGCAATTTAAGATTCTTGCTGAAGATGCAACTGGAAACAAGGCAGAAACAAGCGCGCTTAACTACACAGTTGGTTCATATACCCCTCCAAATCCAAACAATCCTTCCTCTCCCTTCGGCTCAATTCCTCCTTATGCTTTGGCTATCGCAGCAATCTTCATTATTCTTTTCTTGCTTTTCTTCGGGAGCAAATTCCTCCTTACGCCACGGTAGTAATCTGCGTAGCGCCCTGCGCGCCTTTATCCCTTTCAAGCTTATACAGCTTGGCGCTCGCAGCGTCTTTTAGGCGCTCTTCGTGCGTTATAACTATTATCTGCTCCACTATGTTCGGAATCCTCTCGCGAAGCGCCGAACTAAGCGCGCCTACTGCGTCATCATCTAAGTTGTGCGTAGGCTCATCAAGAATAAGCCAGCTCAAGTTTGGAACAAGCACCATTGCAAACGCAATTCGCATAGCCAAGCACGCACACGCACGCTCGCCTCCGCTTGCAACTCCATCAACACCAAACCACTCACCATTTATTTGAAGTTCCAAATTGTAATCCGCTTCATCTGCCTGCAGCCTTATCGAAGCATAGTCTCCATAGGGATAAACAACGCCCCAAACTTCTTCCATCGCAGAGCTTATCGCCCCAACAAACTCTTCCCTCAAAATTCTCTGCGTTTCAACCACGCAGTTCTGGAAAATCTGAAGTTCTTTTGCAGTTTCTTCCGCTTTCTTTATTTCGCCTGCAAGCTTGGCATACTCTGCAATTCTCTTCTTCTGCAGTTCAAGCACCTGCTCCATCTGCTTCAGCTCGCGTTCAACCCCTAATTTCTTCTCCTGAGCAGCGCGCTCTTCCACGCGCGTGTTCTCCAATTTCGTGCGTATTTCTTCGAGCTCCTTCTCTTCAAACTTCAGAGCTTCAATTCCTTCAGCAAGCTTTTTCAGTTCGCTTTCAAACGTAGCTATTTTCACGCGCATTTCCGCGAACCTTCGCGTCTTCTGCAGTTTTTCGCTCACAGCGCGCTCGCTTTTTTCAAGCTCGCTATTTTTCTCTTCAAGCTTCCTCTTTTCCTCTTTTTCATAAACAAGAAGTTTCTCGTTTGCAGCTAATCTCTCTTCAGTTTCGCCTTTCTCGCCTTCTGCTTCCCACAGCTCTGTAATTTTAGAAACGAGCTCAGCGCTCTTCTGCAGTTTCACTTCAAATGAAGCAAGCTTTGCGTCAATTTCCTTACTCTCTTTTTCCTGCTTCGCGAGCTCCTTTGCAATTTGTTCAACTCCCTCTTTCTTCGCCCTCTTCAGCTCGCCTTTTTTCTCCTCGCTCAATTCAGTATCGCAAACAGGGCATTTTCCAATTTCCTTTTCAAGCTCTTTAAGCGCCTTTTCCAGCTCATTGCGCTCTGCCTTTGCACGTGCAATCTCCTGCTTTTTTTCCTCATTTTCAGATCGCAGTTTTGCAAATTCTCCCTCAATTTCCGTTCTTTTTTCTCCCCGAAGAATCCCCTCAAGCTCCTTTTCAAGTGCCTGCTTCCTTTTTGCTCTCGCTTCCACCTCTTCAAGCTTTCGAGAAATCGCCCCTCGTTCCTTTTCAAGCTCAGCTATTCTCAACTCCTTCTCTTTTGCGCTTTTTCGAGCTTCCACGCGTGCAGCAGCAAGCGTTTTTCCCTCTTCCTCCAGCTTCTTTATAGCATCCTGACCAACTGCTTCCTTTTCTTCTTCTATCTCCTTTTTCATGCTTCCAAGCGTATGTTCAATTCCGAGCTTTCTATCTGCAATCTCGCGGAATTTTTTTCTCTTTCCATCAAGCTCCATGAAACTAGTTTCAAGTTTTCCTTTCTCTTCGCTTAGCTTTTCTACTGTCCCCGCAAGCTCCTTCATTACTGCTTGCGAGCCTTCAGCTTCTTTTGCTTTTTCGGCGCTTTCTTTCTCCAGCAAAGCAGCATCAACTCCCTTCAGCATAAGCTCCTTCTCCTCGCGCATCCTCCTAATGCCATTAAGCACTGCGCTTGCATTTTTCCTCACCTTTTCAAACCGATCAATTCCAAGAAGTTCGTCAATCTGGTTCTTGCGCTCTCCTCTCGGCAGCGTCAAAAAATAGTCAATTCTATTCTGCTCTGAATAAATCGCGCGTGTGAAAAGTTCATAGTCAACTCCAAGAAGTTTCTCAACGGCTTCAGTTACTCTCTGCGCCTGCGTTTCAATAAGTTTCTCTTGCTTTCTCAAATCAGCACTCGCCGCGCCGTTCTTTATTCTGCGTGCAGCAGTATACTCTTCTCCATTGCACGTGAAGCTCACTTCCACGCTCGCTTCTTCCTGCGAGTTCGTTCTGGAAACGATCCCTCCTATTGCTATTTTGCGGTGCTGAAGCGCGGGAAATGTTCCAAACAAGCCAAAACAGATTCCATCGAGAAGCGAGCTCTTTCCCGAGCCCATAATTCCTACTAATATATTCGTGCCTTTCCCGAACTCAAACTTCGAATCTGCATGCGACTTCCAGTTGCGCAGTCTAACTGCCGTTATCATAATATAGTTTAGGGGATGAAACTAATTATATGTTGTTCGTTGCCGATATGATGCTCAAGAAGCTGGCGAGGTGGCTGCGCATTCTAGGCGTAGACGTATCCTACCCTAAAGACTCGAGAGACGACTACCTCCTCGAGCTTACGAGAGAAAAAGGAGCAGTTCTTCTTACAATGGATGTTGCTCTTGTTCAGCGTGCTAAACAGCAGAATCTGCACGCATTTCTCGTTCCAACCCGCGCACTCGAAGAGCAGCTCGCAGTAATTCTTCACACCTTCAACATATCCCTTGCCTCTTTTCCTTCCCGCATAATCTGCCCAACATGCAATGGAGCGCTGAAAGAAACCGGGAAAGAAGAAGTAATTGGAAAAGTACCAGAAAAAACTCTTGCGAGCCACGATAAATTTTGGCTCTGCACTTCCTGCAGTGCGGTTTTCTGGGAAGGAAGCCACTGGGAAAAAATAAAAGAAACAGTAGAAAAAGTAAAAGTGGCGCTTGCTAATCAGGAAACAAGCGTAACGTCTTCAACCTGAACTTCGCTTACTCCAGAGATTTTCTTCAGCTCCTCCTCAACATTCCCGCTTCCTTCCTTATCCTCGCTTACAATTCCAACCTTAAGAATCTTGAATCCAAATGCAACTGGCTCCTCCTTCATGTCTTTAGGGTTGAACTTCTTCCTAATCTCCTCTTTTATCTGCTCGAACTTTTCCATATCTTCTGGAAATACCTTGATTATCGTCATTACTTTTCCCATGAAATTACCTCCACATAACTAGCATTCCAATTATTATTTAGCCAAACACTTATAATCATTATACAGGCTCATGATTTTTGAGCCGTCGCATACTCCATTTTTGTCGTCTGCGGAAAATATTGTCATTGCCGCGCCTTCCATTCCGTAGTAATACTTTCCGCACTTGTCGAACCACGTCTCAAACCCTGGATTCTTGTTTGTGCCTGTTGAGTCTATAAGGCCAAATCCCCTAGCATCATACGGATAGCAATTATTATCAGATAAACAGCGCTGTGCAATTCCAATTATGCCTGCACCAGCCAATTGGGTTATCTCTTTATCATACAATTCTCCATACATTTTCCATACGACCTCTTTTGTCCAGCACCCTTCTTCTGCAACCCCAAAGTCCAGTATTATAGAGGGCACTCCATATTCCTGCACCATCTTGCTTGCAAATTCTTCCTTTATTTTCCAAACTTTGCTTGCATTGCAGGCCACGTTATAATCATTCAATATTGCGCTTTGCGCAATCAAACCCACAATATCTTTGTACTCCCGCGAGGCAATAGTCTCAGGAGCTCTATCCGCGTGGTTAAGCACTATGATTCCCGTATTACTTTCTAAAATTGCCTTAACTGCTGGTTCGTCCATTTCATCTGCTATAAGCGCAACCGTGCAATTCGGGCAGTAACTTTTTATGTTCTTGAGCTGTGCCATAGCGCAGGTACGCTCCTCCAAATTACCCAAGTTTAATCCTTCCTCTGTCGTTATTATTGCAGGAGTTGCAGGTCCATATGGGTTGTACTCCATCAATTTGTTATACTCCGCCCTGTTCCTCCCCATATACTCATAATTTGAGAATGCTTCCGCAATC
>JBDROI010000077.1:0-2513 GCA_043810245.1 Microcaldota archaeon | reverse complement strand
GTGGGGCTGCTGAGATTTGAATTTCTGCCGCGCGTTGTTTGAACAAAACTTGCGGACTCAGATCGCCGGCTCCCGAAGCCGGAAGCATACCAGGTTAGCACACAGCCCCGCTTTCTTTTTCTGGTGGTGTTATATTTGCACAGCATAGTAATTTTAAGATTGGGGTTGGAAAATCACTCATGGCATATGCTTATACTAAAGCTAAAGAGGAAATAGTTGAAGCTGTTTATTCTGCGTGCGAGAAACTTGGTTATGCGGTTAGCGAGGATGAGGTTTCGCGCGCAATTGGAGAAGCGAAGCCAGAGTTCGGAGATTTGACGTGCACGCTTGCTTTTGATTTGGCAAAAAAGATGAAGAGGAATCCTAAAGAGATCGCTGATAACCTTGCAAAGGAAATTGGAAAATTAAAGTTCACGGAAAAAGTGAGCACGGTTGGGCCGTATGTTAATTTCACGCTTGGAAGCGCGTTCGCGAAAGAAAGCGTGGGCGAAATTTTGAAGATGAAAAAGGAGTATGGAAGCGGAAAAAAAGCAAAGAAGAAAGTAATCATTGAGTTTCCTTCAGTAAATCCGAACAAGCCGTGGCACGTGGGGCATTTGAGAAACGCGGTGCTTGGAGACTCGGTTGCGCGCGTGCTTGAGTTCTCGGGATTGCAGGTTGAGCGGCTAGACTATATTAATAATCTGGGCTTGCAGGTTGCGCAGAGCGTTTGGGGCTATCTAAATATGAATACGAAGAATTCCTTGCCCGAGGGGGGTTACGGAGGAACCTCAAACCTAGGGGGTGCTCCCCCTGGGTTCGGAAAGAAGTTTGATCACTGGCTTGGAGAGCAGTACGTTGAAGTTGCAAAGAAGTTTGAGAACAAAGAGAATGAGAAGGAAGTGCGCGCGCTCATGAAGGAGATGGAAGAAGGAAAAGGAAAGAACGTGGAAAAGGCGAGAGAAGTTGCAATGAAGTGCGTGCTCGCGCAGTATGAAACTGCTTTTAGGCTGAATATTTTTCATGATGCAATGATTTGGGAGAGCGAAGTTGTGAGCGGAAAGCTGTTTGAAAGCGCGCTTGCGGAAATGGAGAAAAAAGGAATTATTAAGCGCGAGAGCGAGGGAAAGAACGCGGGCTGCGTTGTCGTTAAGCTTGAACAGCTTGAAGAGTTTAAGGACATGGAGAACCCGGATAAAATTATCGTGCGCTCAGACGGCGTGATTGCTTACACGGGAAAAGATGTTGCGTTCCAGATGTGGAAGTTTGGCCTGCTTCCGTACAAGTTCAAGTACGCGAGCGCGTTGAAGCAGGCAAATGGAAAAATGCTTTATTCGAGCGCCTCTAGCGGAAAAGCAATGAATTTTGGAAAAGCTGAGTTAGTGGTTAATGTTATTGGAGTTGAGCAGGCGTACCCGCAGAGGATGATTGGAGTTGTGCTCAAGCTTATGGGCTATGAGAAGGAAGCCGAGAATTCCGTGCATCTTGCTTATGAGCATGCGTGGCTTCCCGACGCGAAGTTTTCCGGAAGAGAAGGAACGTGGCTTGGTTATTCTGCTGATGAGGTAATTGAGGAAGCGGTGAAAAGGGCGCGCGATGAAATAAAGGCGCGCTTTGAAGGAATGGATGAAGAGGAGAAGGACGCGATTGCAGAAATTGTTGGAGTTGGAGCAATACGCTTCTCGTTTGTTCGCACGAGCCCTGAGAAAAAAATAGTTTTCAAATGGGAGGAAGCGCTGAATTTTGAAGGAGATAGTGCGCCTTATGTTCAGTATGCGCATGCGCGCGCTTCAAGAATATTGGAGAAAGCTGGAAAAAAGGAGAAGCCGAAGCTGGAAATTCTTGAGAATGCAGAGGAGAAAATGCTCATTAGAAGGCTTTCGCTCTTCCCGAAGATTGTTGCGCAGGCAGCGCGCGAGTATAGGGCGCACTATGTTGCAGACTACGCGCTTGACGTAGCGAGTTCTTTCAGCAAATTCTATAATGCTTCGCCGGTTTTGAAGTCTGAAGGAGATGTGCGCGAGGCGCGCGTTGCACTTGTTGAAGCAACGAGAATAGTTCTTGCAAACTCGCTCGCGCTTCTTGGAATTGAGGCGCCGGAGAGGATGTAAGCGAGAGTAAGCTTTAAATTCAGATTCTTCTGTATAAGTATATACATTTGTTCGAAGAGCAGCTCGCTCATTCGAACAAAACATCTCGCGAAGAGTGTCTTCGCTCAATAGGTGGCTAGTTTGACTGAAGAAAGCGTAACAAACAGAGAAGAGGAACTGCCTAGCAGTAGAGTTGAACTTCTTAAGAAGGCAGTTGCGCGCGTTTACTCAAGCGAGAGCGGAAGCGGTGAAGACAAGGAAGTTTTTATTTCGGTTAGCAGAGGCGAAGCAGGCGTTGAGGAAGTTTTGGTTGGTATGGACGCCGAGCTTGCAAAGTATGCGATCAGCGTGTGCGAGCTTGAGGAGCTTGTGAAGTTTTTGAAAAGAATGGAAGCAGAAGAGGAGGCAAGACCGTTTGTTTATGGAGAAGACGGAAGAAGCATA
>JBDROI010000076.1:0-7375 GCA_043810245.1 Microcaldota archaeon | reverse complement strand
GCAGGTTCAGAAGCTCCTTAAGGAGAAGATGGAGGCGAAGAAATGAGCGCTCCAATCGATGCTAGCCACAATTACTTGAGAAAAGCGCGCCTTTTAGAAATAGAAGACGGGTTCATTGCTCCAAAGCTTCTTCCTGAAATTATGGGCTTGGAGAAAGAAGGGTTTGCGCGCGAAGTTTCTAACAATCGTTTTGAGTTAACGGAAGCAGGAAGAAAAGAAGTGAGCGTTGTTTTAACCGGCGGAGTTTTCGACATTCTTCACCCTGGGCATATCTTTACGCTTGAGAAGGCGCGCGAATTTGGGGAGCTTCTTGTTGTAATCATTGCTTCAGACGAAACTGTGAGAAAAATAAAGAGCCGCGAGCCGTTCCATGTTGAAGAAGAGAGAAGAAAAATCGTTTCTGCTCTTAAGCCAGTTGATTTGGCAATCGTGGGCGCGCACGGAAACCGCCTTGAAACCGTGAAGAGAGTTCACCCCAATGCAATAGTTTTCGGCTACGATCAAGCAATGGAGTGGGCGCGCGTTCTCGAGAATGAAGGAATAAAAATGGTGAAGCTGGAGAACCACCTTCACGAGCATGTTTTCAAAACCTCGCGAATTCGCGCAATTTTGGAAGAGGAAGCGAAGAAAGAACAAACGCAGGGAAACGGAAGCAAACTCAAAACAGACGCGGAAGAGGAGTAATATGCGACTTGCAGCACTCTTCTCAGGAGGAAAAGACTCTAATTTTGCGCTTCATTGCGCACTTCTTCAAGGATGGGAAGTTGATTATTTAGTTACTGTAATCCCTGAGAAAGACTCCTTCATGTTTCATCATCCCAATGCGCAGTTTGCAAAGCTTCAGGCATAAGCGCTTGGAATAAAGTATGTTGAGTGCAGAGCGAAAGGAAGACGCGAGGAAGACGAGCTAAGCGAACTGAAGCGCACGCTTTCAAAACTTCCAATTGACGGAGTAGTAAGCGGGGCAATTGCTTCCGAGTACCAAAAGGAGCGAGTTGATAGAATCTGCGAGGAGCTTGGAATACGAAGTTTTGCGCCTCTTTGGAGAAAAGAAGCAGGCGCGCTTATGCACGAGCTCGTTGAAAGCAGTTTTGAATTCATTTTAGTTTCAGTTTCTGCAGACGGCTTGGATGAAAGCTGGCTTGGAAGAAAAATCGATGAAAAAGCGCTGGGAGAGCTCGAAGCTCTCGCGCAGAAGCACAGATTTAACATTGCTTTTGAAGGGGGAGAAGCAGAAACGTTCGTGCTTTACGCTCCGTTTTTCAAGAAAAGAATAGAAATAGAAAAAACCGAGAAGAAAGAGAATATACTGGAGATAATTAAAGCAAAACTAGTTTAACTCTTCATTTGAGCAGTTTAGAAACTTTGCCTACGAATTCTTCTGCAAATGAAACGATGCGCTTTGCTTCTGCGCTCGTTGGGTAGTAATCTCCAGAATACATCGTCTTATGGCGCCTATCTCTATATTCATCAAATAACTGAATAAAAGAGCCTCCAAGCTCGTTTGAATACTTGGCTTCCAAATAGCGAACAACGCAGGCGTGGCTTTTTTCTCTATACCCATCTCTAAACAGCAGCGCTCTTGCGGCATCAAGCACTGCAGCATAAGCAGTAATTACTGCCGAATTTGGGGAATCTGAATTCAGCGATTTTTTGGACTCTTCTAGGAGAATGTTTGCCTTTTTGAGCTGTTCGTCTGCCTGCACTTTTGAAGGAGGTATTCTTTTCAACAGCCCCAGCTTTATGCATTCCTCAAATTCTATCATAAGTTCTCGCCCCATAAGATTTTTCCGCAATAAAGGGAAAAATAGAAAGCATCGCTTTTCTTCCTAAAGTTTTCCAAGCGCTCTGGAGTTGCAAAGACGATATCGATCGGGATGCCCAGCTTTTTTCGCAGTTCATTCTTTGCCGCTGAAGCATCCAAGTCAGAAGGCTCGCTATTGAGTTTTATCCAGATATCCAAGTCTGCGTTTTCAGTGTTTGTACCGTTTGCCCAGCTTCCATATAAGCCGATTCCCATTGCTTTTGGAAAATGCTTTCTTAACATTTCAACAACTCTGGCTTCTTGAATTTTTTTCAGGTTTAAAAGCAAGCGTAAGGCGGAAGTAACGGGAAGCTCAATCATCCGATTTCCGGATACGTGCTTCTGCTCGCGCAGAATGCCGACATACTTATGCACCTGCGCAGGGCTTACTTTTACTTCCCTCGCTATCTTAGTCAAGTTTATGCTTTCTGAAGAATGCTCTAATAAGTAGCCAAGAATCCGCTCCCTCTCCTGCGTAGATAATAACGTATGTATATTCATATAGCATGAATATGGCATTCACGATTTATAAATGTTTCGTTCACACCTTGTGAATGGCGCTAGCCCGCCATTGCTTCAAGCTTCTCAATGATTGAGTCAAGCTGTTTTCCCCAAATTCCTTTTACTGAAATTCCCATGCTGCTCTTTGAAATTGGGATGCTCTCGCTGATTTCAATCTTTTGGTCCTTGAGCGCGCCTTCTACGTCGGCAACAATTATTTGGTCTATATTAAGTGTTCCTGTCGCGGGGAGCTCCTGAATCCCCATGGCAGTGCTCACAACAACTGTGCCTGAAACTGTTGCAGTTCCTTTCAATGGGATATTAATCGTCTTTGGGAATGCGTCGCTTGCGGGAATCTCTTTTGCAATTTCAACGTTTCCTTCAACGCTCGTTGTTATTGGAATTGAAGAATCGCGTATTGCTTTTACGTCGCCTGCAATTTCGCGCATTTCGGCTTTCATCGCCCCAACTGTGCTCCACGCATAGTAAACGCTTCCAATAGCGAGAATGACTGCAATTACTGCAACGATAACCGGAAGCATATTCATTCCGCTTCCCATACTGCTTCCTCCTTCGCTTCCATCGTAGTAGGGCAGGTCTTTCTTGGGCTCAAACGAAGAAGATTTCTGCGAAGTTGAGCCTTGAAGAATGCTTGGAGGAGTTGACTCAGAAGGAAGAGCGAATTTCTTGGGCTCTTCTGGAATTATTTTTGGAGAATCAGCGCTTGCTTTCTGCGCAGCCTGCGAAGCGCGCTTCCTAAGCGCGCTTGGAATTGAAGATAGTTTAGACTCGTCGTCTGCCATGAACATCACCTTGAGGGGTTTAGGCCGGCGCTCCTTAAAAAAGCTTGCCCCAAAGTGCAAAACCAGCTAACTTCGTATCTAGTTTCAATTTTTTGAATTAAAGAAGAGTTCAGCGGCTTAAGTTCCTTCCTTCCACGAGCGCGCACTCAGAGTTTAATCGTTTCCTCAATTAATTTCTTCAAGTCTTTGCTCTTCTTCGCAACCATTGCTTCGACTTCTGCGTGCGTGAGCGGATGTTTTGAAAGTCCGCACGCGTAGTTTGTAGCAACTGCAATGCTCGCAATATTCATCTCAAGCTCGCGCGCAAGAATTACCTCGTAGGCGTTTGTCATTCCAATTAAATTCGCTCCGAGAATTTTGAACGCGCGAATTTCCGCTTTCGTTTCAAATCTTGGACCAGGAGCTGTTGCAATGATTCCGCCTTCCTTGAGCGGAACTTTTGTTTTTTTCGCAGCGCGCTTAATGCGATCATTCAACTGCAAGCTGAACGGCTCGCTCATGTCCGTGTGCTTGACTCCTGAAGAGAAGTCGTCGTGAAGAGTAATCGGTCCCAAATAGTGGGCCATAAAGTCAGAGGCGAGAACGAAATCCCCTGGCTTGAATTTTGAAATTATTCCGCACGCATTGGTAGTTATTACATCAGTTACTTCTGCTTCCTTGAGCGCGCTCATATTCATCGCGTAGTTTACTTTGTGAGGAGGAATTGCGTGAGTTAAGCCATGCCTTGGAAGAAAAATCACTTCGTTCTTGCCAATCTTGCTCACGTAAACGCGCACGCTTCCGCAACAGCTTCTAAGAATCCATTCTTCTCCTTTGAATGCATCTAGAAAACCGCTTCCGCCAATAATTGCAAATTTCATATTCTCACCTCGAGCAAAGCTCTTCGGCTGATTTCTGCGCTCTCTTCAGTGCCTTCTCCTCATCGAATGTCTGAATTACGCGCTCGCGCATCACGATTTTTCCGTCTATTACTACCTCGCTAACATTTGCTCCGCGCGCAGCATAAACTAAATGCGAAATGGGGGAGTGAAGAGGAGTTAAATTCGGCGCCTTCAAATCAATTAAAATGAAGTCCGCGAGCTTTCCTTTTTCTATGCTTCCCGCGTTTATTCCAAGCGCGCTCGCTCCGTTTCTCGTTGCAAAGTCTAAAACTTCCTGCGCCGGCAAAACTTCCGGGCTCCATCTGTGCGCCTTCTGCATGAGCGAAGCGTACTTCATTGTTTCGAACATGTCGAGCGAATTGTTGGAGCACGCGCCGTCGGTTCCGAGCGAAACGTTTGCCTTTGCTTCAGTTAATTCAGGAATTGGAGAAACTCCGCCCGTAGCAAGCTTTGCGTTGCTCACTGGACAATGAGAAACGCTCGCTTTTCTTTTTCCGAGCAAAGCGCACTCCTGCTTTGTAAGCCAAACGCAGTGCGCAAGAAGCGCGCGCTCGGAAAGCAAGCCAAGCTCGTCTAAATAATCAGCTGGGCGCTTGCCAGTTTTCTTCTTCAAATCGAAAACTTCCTTGCGCGTTTCAGATAGGTGAATCTGCAAAGGAACATTATATTTCTCAGAGAGCTCGTTGGCTTTTTGAAGAAGCTCGCGCGAGCATGAATACGGAGCATGAGGCCCAAACGAGCCGCAAATTCTTCCATTTGCTTTTCCGCTGAATTTGCGAACAATTCTCTCGGCTTCCTTTAATTCCTTCTCTCTCTTTTCTTCATTTTCTAAATCAATCATTCCGTGCGAGAGAAGCGCGCACATCCCGCTTTCTTCAACTGCTTTCGCAGTTTCGTCCATGAAAAAGTACATGTCAGCAAAGCTCGTAGTTCCGCTTCTAATCATTTCAGCGCACCCCAAAAGCGAGCCGGCGTAGACGTCTTCTTTCTTCAGCTTTGCTTCTCTTGGCCAGATTGCTTTAGTTAACCAATCGTGAAGGGGCATGTCGTCTGCGTAGCCGCGCAAAAGCGTCATTCCCACATGATTATGCGTGTTCACCAAGCCAGGAAGAAGAAGCTTTCCCTTTCCGCTGATTTCAAACTCAACGCGCCCTTTTACTTTTCCAACTTCAACAATTTCGTTCCCTTCAACGAGAACGTCGCCTTCCAAAATCTCGCGCTTCGCGTTCTGCGTGATTATGCGCGCTCCTTTTACAAGTATGCCCATGCGAAACTATTGCTCGGAACATTTTAAATAGCGAACGCGCCATAGAAAAGTATGAAAGTAGGCATTGGCTTTGAGCTCAATAGAGCGCAGCTTGTTCTTCTTGCAGTAGTTCTTTCCCTCTTGGGCTTAGCTTTGCTCGTTTACCTCGCGCGCAATTTGGAAGCTGAAAGCGTTGAGCTGAGCGCAGTTGGCGAAGGAATGATTGGGCATTACGTTGAAGTTGAAGGCGTAATTTCAAGCGCGAGCACAAGCAATGGAAATGTTTTTCTCTCAGTTTGCAGAGGCGAATGCGTGCGCGTAGTGATTTTCAAAAGCGTTGCAGAGAAGATGAAGTCTCCTAATCCATATTTGCTGAAAAAAGGAGATGCAATAGTTGCGCGCGGAACAGTTGAAGAATATGAAATGAAGTACGAGATTGTTGTTTTCAGCGCGCGCGATGTGGGGCTGAAAGGATGATTGACTTTCTTCTGCTTCTTCTCGGAATCGCGCTTGGCGCGTTCGCGGGCTTAATACCCGGAATTCATGCAAACACGCTCATTTCTCTTCTCGCAAACTTTGGAGGAGACGCAGGCTCCTTTGGAATTGCGCTTGCAGCTCTTGCAGCCGCAAACGTGGTTTTTGCTTTTCTTCCCGCAATTTTCTTCTGCATTCCAGATGCAGAAACAATAGTTTCCGTTTTACCTGGGCAAAGACTGCTTCTTGAAGGAAAAGGCTTTAGAGCAGTGAACATATGCGTTTACGCAGCGCTCATTGCGCTCATTCTTTCGCTTCTGCTTCTTCCCCTCTCATTTTCCATTCTTCCCGCGCTCTACGCACTCGTTGCTCCGAACATGCTTCTTGTTCTCGGAGTTCTTTCCCTCTTTCTGCTTGCGAGCGAGCGCGAGCCCAAAAAGATTGCCCTCGCTGCTCTTGTTTTCCTTCTCGCAGGAGTTCTTGGGGCGCTCATTCTCGACTTTCCACTCGTTGAAGAGCCTCTCTTTCCAGCTTTTTCAGGCTTGTTCGCAGTTGCAGGAATACTCGTTGCTCTCGGTCAAGGAGTTAAAATTCCAATTCAGCGCGAAGAAAGCGGAAGAATCGGCAGAGGCTTGCTTGCGTGCGTTTTCGCGGGAGTAATTCTCGGAATGCTTGCAGACTTGCTTCCTGGAATAAGCTCGCCTGCTCAAATTGCGGTTTTCGCTTCTGCGTTCATCTTCCTCGACTCGGAAAAATTCTTGGCTCTCTGCTCTTCAGTTGCTGTTTCGCATCTTGTTTTCTCTCTTGGCGCAGTTTCCTCAATTGGAAAAGCAAGAACAGGCGTTGCCATTGCCCTTGGCGCGCTCCCCGAATTCCAGCAGAACTTATGGCTCTATATTGGAGCAACTGCAGTCGGCATTGCGCTTTCCGCTGTTCTTCTTTTGGTTTTTGCGCGCGTGCTCGTGAATCTTCTCAAGCGAGTTGAGAGCGAAAAAATAAACCTTCTCATTCTCGCGTATCTCCTAGCAATGGTTGCGCTCACTTCTGGGGCAAACGGCCTGCTCATCGCCGCTACTGCTGGAGCAATTGGAGTTCTGCCTCCTCTTCTCGGCGTCAGAAGAACGCATTTGATGGGCGCAATTCTGCTTCCGAGCCTCCTCAGCCGCCTCGGAATGATGCCCGCTATATTTTTATAATAGATTTCCCAATAGAAATGCAGGTTAGAGATAAAGGGTGGAAACAATGAACAAAACCATCGTTGCAGTTCTTATGGTAATCATACTGGCGCTTGTCTATTTCGGCTTAAAGGCGCGCATGCCAGAAGTTACAGAGCTTGACGCGCGCAAGTTCGTAGTTGAAGACATGGCAAGCAAGTACGGAAGCGCTGAAAGCGAAATTCTTTCCGCTAGCTTGGAAGACGGAAGCTGGCTCATGCAGGCGCGCGTTACTTTGAACAAGAATTCTCCATGCCCAGAGCGCATAAACCTTTACTACGACTACCCGCGCTATGGTTTTGTCACGCGCCCTCCTGAGTATATTACTAAAGACTGCAAAATCTTGTGCGAAGACAAGCCCACGTGCGCGCTCGCTTTTGAAGAGCAGGCAGTTATTGCTTCGCACACGTTCAAGGGAACAGAAGAGACTCACGCGCTCGTGATGCGCTATG
>JBDROI010000075.1:0-10030 GCA_043810245.1 Microcaldota archaeon | reverse complement strand
AAAAAAGACCCTATGAACATGCTCACGCTCAACGATGCTCCAGAGCTCGCGAAGAAGAAAATCATGCGCGCGTTCACAGGCGGCAGAGCAACAGCTGCAGAGCAGAAGGAGAAAGGCGGAGAATACCAGAAGTGCGTCATCTACGAGCTTGCATTCTTCCACTTCACTGAAGACGAGAAAGAGCTCGAAGAGATGCGCACGCTCTGCACAAGCGGAAAAATTTCCTGCGGAGAATGCAAAGCAAAGCTCGCAGAGAAAATCATGAACTACCTAAAGGCGCACCAGGAGAAGAAAAAGAAGATGCTTCCGCTTGCGAAAAAACTTCTTGAGAAAAATTAGACGCGCCCTGCAATTCTCGGCAGAAACGCGCTCAGCATCGCCTGCTCAACAAGCTCGCTCCTTCTAATCAGCCCGCGCGAAAGAAACGCAATAGCGCCTCCTTTCTCTCCAATATTTTTGACGCCGGCAATTTCCGAGAAAACATCCCCCATATTAGTCTTGTGCTTCCTAATTTTCTCAACTACTTTCTTGGGGCACTCAAAGCCCAAACTGCTTCCAAGAAGCACTTCAGTTCCGTCGTAAACTGCGCACCACTGAATATCAAAATGCTTTCCCGCGATTTTAAAAAGCCCGCCTTCAATTCCAATTCCAAAATCGCTCTTCCACTTTTCTTTCGCGGCTTTTGCGCGCGCAACTGCTCCTTTAACTGTGCTCTCGCCAAACGGCTGCTCTGCAACGCGCGTCTTAACCTTAAATCCGCGCACGTCAATTTTCGCTATTCCTGAAAAAATTCTCTTCGCGCATTTTTTAACTCCCGCCAGCTTCTCCTCATTTGCAGTTCCAACTGCAATTCTCAGCGGAGCAACCCTCTTTCCTTCGTTGTCTATTCTTCCCGCCTTTATTCTGCAGGAAGAAATTCTCTTCAAGTCATCGCCGAACAAAATTGGAGCAACAACAACTGCAAGCTCTTTCAAGCCCGCGCGCTTTCTCACCTCATTAATCTCATGCGCGCGCTTCTCAGTTTCCTCGCTCACAATAATTGCGTCTGCGTCTTTCATGGAAACAGAATGCCCATAAAAGTTCTCGAGCTTGTGGAAGCGAACTCTCTTCGCGTCTTTTCCAAAGAAGCGCGCAAGCTTCCTTTTTCTCGCCTCAAAGCTCTCTGCCTTCTTTCCCTTGCAGCGCTCTACAAACTCATTGGTAGTCAAGCCAATTTCAAGCTTTTTCGCGCTTTCCAGCGCTTTCTTTAGGAATATCCTGTGCCCAACGTGAAGCGGGTCGAAAGTTCCTCCTAACACGGCTTTCTCGTACATAAAATTCAGGAAAGAATTTACGCTCCATAAGCTTAAATAAATGAGCACGCAAAAGCGCTTTGTGGGTGGTTTTAATGGTTAGCAAGACAACTTTTGCTCGAGTATTTCTCTTCGCTCTTTTCGTCGGCATGAGCTTAATTCTCTCTCAAGTAGCAATTGACCCAATCATAGGAACGAACATGAACTTCAAGGCATTCAATGCGTTTACGCCCGCCGTCGGAGGAATCGCGGGAGGCCTTCTTGGGTTTGCGTGCGTCCTTGGGATGCAAGTGTTCGGACTAGCTTTAGGAACATTCAAATACGCAGCCCAACCCCTTCTCTTCGGCTTAATTCCGCTCGGAGTGCTTGCATTTCTGCCAATGGCGCTCTCAGCTCTCTACTTTGGCTCAAAAGGAAAGAAAAGCGCCCTTATTTCAGTTGCGTGCATTCTTCTCTTCCTTCTCCACCCCACCGGCCGCGAAGTGTGGTACTTCTCCCTCTTCTGGGTTATCCCGCTAATTGCCGCCTACGTCCCGCGCTTCCGCCTAATCTCGCAGGCATTGGGCGCAACATTCACGGACCACGCAGTCGGCTCAGTCATGTACCTCTACCTCCTTAACCTTCCTGCAGCAATGTGGATTGCCGCAATTCCGCTCATTCCATTTGAGCGCGGCGCATTTGCCGCAGGAATCGCGCTCAGCTACCTCGCGCTCTTCAATCTACTGCGCGCGGCAGACTCAATGACAATGCGCTTCGCGAACGTTTCGCTTCTAAAGCTCTTCAGAATCAACGAGAACTACGACGGCGTAGTCTCGCTGAATTTTAGGTGAGCTCTATGAAACGCACTCTCCCTCTTTTCGTTCTTCTCCTTTTTGTTTTCGGCTGCACTCAGCCGGTCAACCCGCCAGACAACCAAACAATTCCAGACAACACGAGCATACTCAACGAGTCAAACGAAACAATCAACGCAAATTGCTTCAAAGACGGCGAATACTTCCAAGTAGGCGACCTCTATTACTTCAACATAACCGGCAACCCCTGCTGCAACACCTCCGCAGAATCAATTTCGTGCGGGAATACTGATGAGTACGGCAGATGTAAGCTAGGCATCTGCTTCTACAACACATGCGCAAAATGCGGAGATAAAAGCTGCGGGTTGGGAGAAAATTTCTGCAACTGCCCAGAAGACTGCAAGGAAGAAGATTTCTTCAAATGCCCCGACTCCTACAACTGCTCAAAAAAGAATGAGTTTAAAGAATGCCCCGACTTTGCTCAGATTGAGCAGAATGAAGACGGCACCTGGCGCACGTGGTCCGAGCCAGATGTCGGATGCATAAAAGACAGACAGGCTCTCGAAGAGCGCTACTGCTCCTGGCTGAAGAAAACGTGTTCAAACACAACAATCAGCGAGTAAGCTCCCCCAATCTGCTCTCGCGTTAAACTTTTGCAAATACCAATCTTTATATACCCCAATCTGCCATCAATTAACTCTACTTCTTAAGTGATTAATTATGGCAGCTCCAATTCAAAAAACAGCAAAGCAAAAAATTCTCGTGCTCGCGCCAACGCGCCCAGGCATAACTGTTCACGAAGTAATAAAAAGCGCGAACAAATTCGGCCGCATGCTTCCTCTTTCAGAGTTCTTCTCGCGCGCAGAAGAAATTCAAAAAATCGACAAGAAAGAAGGAGTCGATACTTCTAAATTTACCTGGACTGGAACTCTCTTCATCTGCGGCGCCCCAAACAAGAGCTTAGGCGCGCGATTTCGTATTGTCGATAAAAAGAGAGGGTTGGTTCTCTGTGCAGTTCTTCCGCGCGAATTCAGAAAGGAGAAAAATGCACTCCTAGTAGTAAACCAAGACGCGTCTATTGCGCCAGTTTTCTCAATAGAATATACGTCTAGTAAAAAATACGTGCGCCTTCTTATCGAGTCCGCATCTTTAACCCTTCTCGAGAACTACCCAAACAAATCAGGAGTCTACTCAATAAGCAACAAGTTCTCGATTCCAATGGGCGCGCTTGATAATGCAAACAGCGCGAACAACTCAATGCTCATAAGAAGCAAAACTCCGCTCATAAGCTTGGCAGCATACAGCGCACCTAACGGAAAGCCTCCGTGCGTTTCTCTCACTGAGAATCCATTTTCAACTTACGGCGCGCTTGCTGAGCAAGAACTTCCTAAAGAAGAAAACGGAAGCCACCGAATAAACGAAAAAAATCCTTATTCTAGGCATAATATTGGTTACAGAATAAGTGAATACTAATTTTACTTCTCCTCCATCTTCAGCTTGAGCGCGTCGCGCATCTCGCGGTATCGGTTTCTTATTGTTACTTCAGTTACTCCCGCAACGTCCGCAACTTCCTTCTGCGTCTTCTTTTTTCCTCCGCTCATTGCAACTGCAATATAAACAGCAGCAGCCGCAACGCCCGTGGGCCCTCTTCCAGAAACAATTCCCTTATCCATCGCTTTCTTAAGCAGTGCGATCGCGCGCTCCTGAACTGCGCCCCCTAAGCCAAGCGAGCTGACAAATCTTGGAACATAACTGCTTGGGTCGCTTAAAGGCACGCGAATATTCAGCTCGCGCGCAATGAATCGGAAAGTTCTCCCAATTTCTTTTTTCTCCATTCCCGAAACCTTTGCAATTTCATCAAGCGTCCTCGGAATTCCGTAGTCTCGGCATATAGCATAAATTACTGCAGACACAACGCTCTCAATCAGCCGCCCGCGTATTAAACCTCTCTCAACGCACTTCCTGTAAAGAAGCGCGGCTGCTTCGCGTATGTTTTCCGGCAAACCCAAATAAGAAGAAATTCTATCAAGCTCGCTCAGCGCAATTGCAAGATTGCGCTCAACCGAGCTCGAAATGCTCGCGCGCTTGTGCCATTTTCTCATTCTATAAAGCTGAGCCTGCTTTTTTCCCGATATTTTTGTTCCGCGAATATCCCGGTTATACTGGTCGATTTCAGTAACCAACCCTTTGTTCGCGCGCATGTAGGTTACAGGAGCTCCTCCGCGCGCCCTCTTAGCAGCCTGCTCGGAATCAAACGCCCTCCATTCCGGTCCCTCGTCCATGACATTCTCTGCCACAATGAGCCCGCACTCGGAGCATATGATTTCTCCACGCTCGTAATCCCTAATTAATTTGCTGCTACCGCACTCCGGACACTTTTTCCCCGCCACATCCATCCTCCAAAAACCAGTAAACCAAGAAACTTAATTGGATTGAGCTCGTTTTTATTTAAATCTTTCGGTGTTCAGCGAGAGCAAAGCGAGGGAAAACGAGCGCAGGAAGGAAGCGCAAGGGATTTATATATGCTACGTCAATATTAAGCCTGCCATTTAGGAGCTTATTTTTAATTGAATACTAATAGAGCTCGCATTTATTTCAAATTGGCGCTAAAATTGAGGTGAGAAATATGACTGGACAAGGACAACTTGGAGGACAGCAAGTATACGTTTTACCCGAGGGCTCGTCAAGGCTCATCGGAAGAGACGCACAGCGCACAAATATTGCAGTTGCGTACGCAGTAGCGAACACTGTTCGCACAACTCTAGGTCCAAGAGGAATGGACAAAATGCTGGTAAGCGAAATGGGCGACATCGTAATAACCAACGACGGCGCAACCATTCTCGGAGAAATGAACGTTGAGCACCCGGCAGCAAAAATCATGGTTCAAATTGCAAAAATGCAGGACAAGGAAGTAGGCGACGGAACTACTACTGCAGTAGTCCTTGCTGGAGAGCTTTTGAAGCGCTCCGGAGAATTGCTGGACGAAGGAATTCACGCAAGCACAATAATCGGCGGCTACAACTTGGCTGCTGAAAAAGCGGGCCAAGTGCTTAATGCCATTTCAAAGCCCGTAAAGCTTGCTGATACCAAACTGCTCGAGCGCATCGCTTCAATTTCCATGGGCTCAAAGAGCGTAGGCGTTGGAGACCACAAGGACACGCTCGCAAAGCTCGTTGTAAAAGCAGTGAAGCAGGTTGCTGAAGAACGCGATGGAAAAGTTACTGTTGATGCGGACTTCATAAAAATAGAGAAGAAGGAAGGCGGAGACATAAGCATGACGCAGTTCATAGACGGCGTTCTGATTGACAAGGAAATAGTTCACTCGGGAATGCCGAAGCGCGCGGAAAACGCAAAAATACTTCTTCTTGATAATGCGCTCGAAATTGAGAAAACCGAAACTGACGCGAAGATTGAAATCTCTTCGCCAAACCAGCTCACGGAATTTCTTGCGCAGGAAGAAAACATGCTCAAAGACATGGTTGAAAAAGTTGCGAAGAGCAAGGCAAACGTTGTTTTCTGCCAGAAAGGCATTGACGACGTAGCTCAGCACTTCCTTTCAAAGAAAGGAATAATGGCGGTGCGAAGAGTGAAGAAAAGCGACATGGAGAAGCTTGCAAAAGCTACTGGTGCCATGATTGCAACGAGCTTTGACGACATCAGTGAAAAAGACATGGGCTTTGCTGGCAGTGTCTATGAAAAGAAAGTTTCCGGCGAGCAGATGGTGTTCGTTGAAAAGTGCAAGGACCCAAAGAGCGTAACTCTGTTTGTGCGCGCTTCAACTGAGCATGTAGTCAACGAAGGCGAACGCGCAGTGAAAGACGCAGTTGGCGCAGTTTCAAGCGCAATCGAAGACGGAGCATATGTCTTCGGAGGCGGAAGCGTTGAAATGGAGCTTGCACAACAGCTCAGAAAGTACGCCATTGAAATCGGCGGGAGACAGCAGTTTGCAATCCAATCCTTTGCAGAAGCTCTCGAATCAATTCCAAGAACTCTTGCAGAAAGCACGGGCATGGACGTAATTGACACGCTTGCGCAATTGCGCGCAAAGCACGACAAGCCAGAAGGGCTTTCGCTTGGAGTAGACGTCTATCACTCGCAGATTGCCGACATGGAAAAACTCGGGGTTGTTGAGCCTTCAAAAGTGAAGAAGCAGGCAATCTCAAGCGCATCCGAAGCAACTGAGATGATTTTGAGAATTGACGACATGATCTCCGCAAAGTCAAGGCCCGCGGGCGGAATGCCTCCAGGCGGAATGGGAGGCATGGGCGGAGAGATGGACTAGAGTCTGTCTCTTCTCTTTAGTTTTTTCTTCTTTTAATTTTTCTTTTTCTTCCCGCTTTTTTCTACTTCCTTCTTTTTCTCCTCAGAGCTACGTTGATGCGCAGGTTTATATACCACAAACGACCCAATAATAGCTACGAGAATGGGAGAGGTGAAACCATGGCACAAAAAGTAATCCAAGTTGCACAGTTCGACAACAACAAAGGCTTTACTCTAGCTCAAACAATACAAGAACTAAACGCAAGAAAGCTGATTATTCTTTCAACCAAGTTCATGGACGAGCGGCTTGTAAACTCAAGCGAGTGGAAAAAGGAGAGAAAAGTCTACCCAGCAAGATGCGGCCCTCTAGTTGCCTACGAAGAAACCAAAGACACAAAGCTTGGAAAGGAAATCATTTACAATGACCCCGAAACAGGAGAGCGCTACATATTTCCTGTAAAACTTGAGTTTCAAGGAGAAAAGGGGCTGATTGCAGTAGAGCACAACATCATCAGCAATGCTTCAACTATTGACATAAAGAAAGATGGAAAAGACTACGTTTTCGTCATCTCAAGCTCAGCAAGCGTAGTTCTTGAGCCAAACTTCCCAAGAGAAGACGGCTGGTACCTAACCAACCAATTTGGCATTCCTATTGGAGAGAAAGTTTCAAGCGATCTTCTAGATGCGCGCTATTTAGTGCAGGTCGATAACGGAAATTTTGTGGGCTTTTTCGTCCGCGGCGGCTGCTACCGCGGCGGCTACGGCGGCAGGCGCAGTGTCGACCTCTACGACTCTTGGCCGTCCTTCCGTTTTGGGGTGCTAGCACTTGAAAGCGCCAGCGGAGCTGGCGCGGCCGATTTGCAGAAGCTTGTAGCAGAAGTAGAAGCCACTTTGAACGTGTTAGTAAAAAATAATGTCAGCACCTCGCTTCTTAAGCCAATTAAAGAGCTGATCGAAGCAGTGAAGAATCAGTAGGCCAGTTATTTTTTCTTCTTTTAATTTTCTTTTTCTTCCTTTATTTTTGTAAAGGCTAAGCTCTTTTATCATCACACCAACATAACAATATTGTTATGTCTATGTGATAACGCATACGAACCTATGCTCTAATTCACAATTCCCCTCATATCGCTAATGAGCTTCTTCTTTTTCGGCCCTTCTTCAAGCGCCTCTTCTAGAACTTCAATGATGTTCGTTACTGGAATTACTTTTATTTTCTCCTTTCCTTCCGCGTCCAAGTAAACATCCCCTGCGTTTGCTTCAGGAACCATTACGCGCTTCATTCCGGCTTCAATTGCAGCCTCAACTTTCGAAGTTACTCCGCCGACTGGAAGAACTTTTCCGCGTACGCTCAACGAGCCTGTCATTGCAACGCTTTGGTCTACGCCAATTCCTTCCATTGCCGAAATCACAGAAAGTGCAATTGAAATAGATGCGCTGTCTCCCTCTACTCCTTCATACGTCTGAAGGAACTGCACGTGAATATCGTACTGCGAAACGTCCTTTCCAATATGCTTCTTAATTATCGCGGAAACATTCTCTACCGCTTCCTTTGCAATTTCCCCGAGCTTGCCCGTAGCAATAAGCTTTCCCTCGCTCTTTGAAGAAGCAGGAGTCACTTCAGCAACAATGGGCATAATCAAGCCAGATGATGCGTCTTCCCCAAGAACTGCAAGTCCATTGACTCTTCCAATTCCAAACCCTTCGTTCACGAACACGCGGTAGTCCCTTCTCATTTCAATTACGTGCTCTGCAACCTGCTGTTCCAGCGTTCTCGCGCTTCTCTTTGAGCGCATTACATGTTCCTTTGTTGTGAACTTTGCCTTTTCGCCTTTTGCAATGTCGCCTGCAGCGCGCACCAGCCCGCCAAGCTCCCTTAGTTTAAGCGTCAGCCTATTCTTCCTTCCGCTTCTCTTGCGCGCCTCGCGCACTATTTCTTCAACTGCCTCGCGCTCAAAGTGCGGAATCTTGCCGTCTTTCTTTACCTCTTGCGCTACGAACTGCACTAATTTGAGCTGGTTCTCTTCATTGTCCGTCATCGTATCTTCCAAATAAAGTTCATATCCATAGCCCCGAATTCTCGAACGCAAAGCAGGATGCATATTCCTTAAATCAACTGCATTTCCAGCGGCAACGAGCACGAAATCGCAAGGCACGGGCTCGGTTCTAACAATTGCTCCAGAGCTCAGCTCGCTCTGCCCAGTAATTGAAAACTTCTTCTCCTGCATTGCAGTAAGCAAATCCTGCTGGGATTTTGGGCCGAGCGAAGAAACTTCATCAACAAAAAGAACTCCTTTATTCGCAGCGTGAACTGCTCCAGCTTCAACTCGCAAATGCGCAGGAGTCCCTAATCCGCCGGACTGCAACGGATCATGTTTAACGTCGCCAAAAAGCGCGCCCGCTTTTGAACCTGTGCCGTCCATAAACGGCGCGTTCTTTCTTCCAGTATTGTCAACAATCAGCTTGGGTTCAGCTCCTTGCATCGGCATCATTCTTCCGCCCAATTTATTGGAGAGCATCCAGGCTCCTCCGAAAAGAAACAGACCTAAAATCGTTGCGGCTAAAATCCATTTGTTTTCTCCGCTTGCCCAGCCAGACGCAGCAAGTGCAAGAAGAATAATAACTGCAACTCCTAGAAAAACGAGCGGAAGCATTGAACTGCTATCTCCTTCGCCTCCTATCCTATTGCGAGCTCTTTCCCCTTCAACGATTTTTCTTCCCTGTCCGATTCCCTCTTCGATTACAATGCCAGCGCGCTTCGGGTATGTTTTCACAATTCTAATTTTAGGGTTATTTTCATTCAATCTATTAGGATAAGTAAGAATATCTTCGAGTGCTTCAGCGGGCATAAGCTCAGCCATTGCCTGCGCGAGCATGCTTTTTCCAGTTCCCGGAGTTCCTATGAGAAGAACGTTTCTGCGCTGGCTCGCCGCCTTTTTTATTATATCTACTCCATTCTCCTGCCCTATTACCTGCTCCACGAGTTTCTCTGGAACAGGAACCTCGGCAGTAGTCTTGTAGGTCTCCAAAATCTTCTTTTCGAGCATGCTAATTTCCTCCCTCAGAATAATTAGTGCTACGGCTTTTTATACCTTCTTAATTTTCGTAATTACGTTAATCTTCTCCGCGCACTCGGGGCACTTTCCGTCTCTCGTGAGCGCGTTCTCGAGCACGCTGAACCCATTCCTTCTAATCAGCAGTTCTCCGCAGTTCGGGCAATATGTGTTCTCGCCCTCTTCTCCAGGCGCGTTTCCCGTGTAAACATACCTCACTCCTTCTTCCATTGCAATCTTCCTCGCGCGCTCCAGCGTTTCTTTAGGCGTAGGCGGAAGCATCATCTTGTTTGAAGGGTAGTAGGCAGTAAAATGAAGCGGAATATTCTTGTCCACGTTTGCAACCCATTTTGAAAGCGCGCGCAGTTCTTCGTTCGAGTCATTGAGCGTTGGAATGAGAAGCGTAATCAGCTCAATGTGCTGTTTTGCATGCAGAAGCTTTATGCTTTTCAAAACCGGCTCCAGACTAGCGTTTCCGCAAACGTCTCGGTAAAATTTTTCCGTGAACGCCTTCAAGTCGATTCTGCTCGCGTCAATCACGTCCATCTTCGCAATTGTCTCGGGCGTCATGTATCCATTGGTTACAAAAACATTGTAGAGCTTTTTTTCGCGCGCAAGCTTCGCAGTATCATAAGCA
>JBDROI010000074.1:0-2035 GCA_043810245.1 Microcaldota archaeon | reverse complement strand
CCTCCTGCGTCAAAAAGAAGAGGCGCGCGGTTTGCAAATCTTATTATATCTCCGCCAACTTTTCCTTCGTTTGTTTTTCTTCCAGCATGCCCTCCATAAGCAAGTGCGGCTTCAACCAAAAACGGAACCCCTCCCCGAAACACCTGCGGTTTGCGCTCCACGACGCTCATGAACTGCGGATTCAATATGTTTATAAGCGCCTTCTCAATCTGCCCCTTCCCGATTGGGCGAAGCGAGTCTGTTTCCGGAGCAATCCACTTCAGCGTTGGAAACGCTTTTACAATCGCTTCTGCGTCCTGCCAGCTGAGCTTATGCGGCTTCATGCCAAAGTCTATATTCGGCAAAATCTCCTGCAGTTCCTTTGCTTTCGCCGTGCTGAAGCGCTGAAAAGTATTGACAAAAAACGACGCCAATCGCTTCTCCTGCGAAGTATGCGACATCTCCATCAAGTCATTCGTTGTAATCCCAAGCGGGTGCGGCTGAACTTCTGTTGGTCTTTGGGGAAGCTCCTCGGAAGCGCGCGGAAAAATCATGCTGTTTCCATTGGGCTCAACAAGCGCAATCTGCGCGTGCGGGTTTGCGAGCGCGCTTATTCTCAAATACTCATAAACTCCATATTCCCCCCTATCATACTTCACATCTGCAAACTCCGCAGTAATGCTAAGTCCGTGCGTCTCTCCATCAAGCTTCTCAACTTCGTTGAGCGTAAGCGGTTTGTTGGTTTTCACATCGACAGAAAGGTCGCACTCATAAACCATTCCGTTTTCCTGAACTGATTTCACATGAACTGGTTTCCCAGTGGTAATCTGCGAAAAAAGAGTTGCTCCCGAAGCTCCAATTCCCTGCTGTCCTCTCTGCTGCATGTAGCGATGAAACTTTGTTCCCGCGAGCATCATACCCAGCGCTTTTCCAACATGTTTTCTCGGAATTCCCGGTCCATTGTCTGCACACGTAATGAGCAGATGCCCATTCTCCGGAACTTCTTCAATTTTAATGCAAATATCCGGAAGTATCCCCGCTTCTTCTGTTGCATCGAGCGAGTTCGTTACATACTCATGAACAATCGTGGTAAGCGAGCGCACCTTTCCCGAGAATCCAAGCATCTGCCTGTTCTTCTTGAAAAATTCCGCTACCGAGTGCTCTTGAAATTTGCTAAATATTACTTCTGCTTCGCCCATACTAATCAACTTCTGCTTAATTTTTTGGTCGCCTTTTTGCTTTCTGCCTTCTTTCTTTCTTCTACTCTTTTTTATTCTTTTCTTCCATTTCCTTCTTCACTCGTCTTGATGCAACGCCCCGCGCCAAAGCTCCATTCTCGATTCCTTCATTTTGCGCCTTCCGCGCTCGAGATAGGTATAAACTTTGCAATGCGGCGCTCCCTCCATTATTTTATTTATTGCGCCTTCCGCAAGCGCAAGCTCTTCAGTTCCGCCAATAAGCGCTACTGTATCCCCGTAAACGCAGAGCGAAACTTCGCTTATATCTTCAATCACGCGTCTGCACTTTCCCTTTTCTCCAATTATGCGCCCCTTGATTCTGCGCATCTCATTGTCGCTTCCAAACAGGTCGCGAAGGTTTATCACTTTCAAATAAATATTCTCCTTGAAGAGCTTAAAAGCTTTTTCAGGGCTGAAGCCGCGCGCAATTGCTTTCACAACTTCGCGCCCCTCCCACTCCTTAAGCGGGTCATTGCTTGCAATTTCTGCAATTCCTTCGCTGTTTATTTTCAGCTTCATTTTTCCGCGCTTCTCAATCTCTTTTTTAGTTCTTCCATGCTCTCCGATAAGCACCGCAATGCGCTCTTCTGAAACTTTTATAGGCTCCATTTTAATCCCTTCATCCCTTTGCAACGCCAAGCGGAACAAGGCGCGCAACGATTTTTGAAATTCCTGCCTTCTGCACGCTTTGAACTACGTCGTCTACATTCTTATAAGCTCCCGGCGCTTCTTCTGAAATCACGTCACCGCTCGTTGCTCGTATTTTTATTCCGCGCGATTCCAAATCCCTGCGAACGTCGCTGTCCTTATACGTTCTT
>JBDROI010000073.1:0-14323 GCA_043810245.1 Microcaldota archaeon | reverse complement strand
TATCCTTCACTCCTTCAACCAATTTAACCTTTTGCTTATAACCGAGGCTCTTCAACCTCGAGATATCATACGTTCGGCTAATTCCGAGCACGTCGATGTACTCCGGTATTATCTTTGGCTGTTTTCCTCTTAAGCACGCCCATTTCTCCATCATCCACGCAGCTATTTTCGCCACTAAATACGGAACATGCTTCTTGGGCGGCTCAACCTCCATAATTTCGCAAGCGAGCTTAAACAGCTCCTCCTGGCTTCTATTATCTTCTCCGCACACAATGAACTTCTTTCCGCTTGCTTCCTTCTTCTCGCCAGCAAGAGCGAGCGCCTGAACAATATCATCAACATGCACGAGCGGAATAATATTTTTTCCCGAGCCGACTACAAACATCTTTCCTTTCTTAAGCATTTTGAGAACCTCGCCGAATCCATCGTGGAACCCGCGCCCATATGCTATCGTCGGCCTCACAATCACTACTTCCATTTTTCCCGCGTACTTTTCCACGAGCTTCTCGGCTTCCAGCTTAGACTTTCCGTACAAATCAGTAGGCTTGCATTCTGTTTCCTCATTCGCGTTTGCGGGAATTCTCTTACCCATTGCACTCGTTGAACTGCAGTAAACGAACCTTTTCACGCCGGCTTTCGCAGCAGCTTTCAGCACGTTCTCAGTTCCCTTCACGTTCACTTCGTAAATTTTCTTCCAATTTCCCGAGTAGTCAATAATCGCGGCAAGATGGTAAACAGTATCAACTCCTTGGCAAGCAACGCCTAATGCGCACTCGTTTCCAACATCGCCTACAACAAGCTGAACATCCTGGGGCAGAAACCTCTCGTGGCAGTCGAGCACGTACGCGCGCATCTTCTTTCCCTTTTTTCTCAGCTCTTCAATCAATTTCGAGCCGATTCTTCCGCTTCCTCCAGTTACTAAATCTACCAATCCAATCCCTCCTACTTATTCATCCTCTTCAGAGTTTGAATCACTTGCTTAACAGTATTTTTCACCGTCTCCACGCCAACTTCATCATCCACTGGCGGGCTCCTCGCATTTACGATTCCCCCAAAATGTGCGGTTGGAGGCGCGTCTCCAGCAACTACCATTCCATGAATGAGCATCCACGCGTGCATCTGCGAAACTACTCCTTCTTGCCCGCCGTTTCTGCTTCCTCCAACTGCAATTGCCGCGCCTATTTTTCCATTAAGCGCAAATCCTCCTCTTCTCAGCGGAAACGTCCTATCGAATAGCGTCTTCAGCTTTCCGCTGACTCCACCAAAGAAAACCGGCGAGCCCACGATGATCGCATCAGCTCCTTTCATCTCTTCCAGAATCTCTTCAACATCGTCTTTCAGCACGCACTTTCCGCTTCTGCATGCACCGCACTCCAAGCAGAATTTCACTTCCTTTCCAGCAAGCTGAACAACTTCAGCTTTCGCTCCAAGTTTCTCGGCTTCAGCGCGCGCAGTTTCAACTAATTCAGCTGTGCACCCGTCGCCAATATGGCTTCCATTAATAATTAGTAGTTTCATCAAACGTCTACTCCTTCAACTTCAAAATTGCTTCAGCAATATCTCCTTTGCTTTCCTTCAGCGCCTTCTCCGCTTCTTCTTTTCCCTTTCCGCTTTGCTCCATCACGAGCTTCACGTCTTCCTCGCTCGGTGCGTTCTCCTTAGCAACTACTTTTTCTTTTCCGACAATCTGCCAGCTTTTTCCCTGCCCAGGCATCTCAATTATCGTTATCTGCGGATCATCAAAAACTATGCTTTCATTCTCCTTCTCAATAATTACTCTCTTCGCGCTTATCTCCTCGCTCTTAATCCCAAGCTGCTGCATCATTCTCTTCATGCTTCTTGGATCCATTCCTCCCATTCCTGGCAACATAATTTCTCACCCTCTCCCTAATCATTTCACCTAAAACAGTTAAAAAGATGCCCCCAAAAATCTACTCATGAGAGTTTCCAAGTTAGGGGAGAAGAAGCTGATACGCCAGCTCACGCGTTCTCTCCCGCGCACGCGCTCACTTCTTATAGGCGCAGGCTCAGATGACGCCGCAGTTCTGCGCGTAAACAAAACTCAGCTCGTTCTCACTTCCGACATCATGTTTCAGCAAACTCACTTTCCGCGTGCTCTTCCCCCTTTCAACATGGGCGTAAAGCTCGCAACCGCAAACTTGAGCGACCTAGCGGCAATGGGCGCAACTCCTCTCGCTCTTCTTGTTTCTTTCGGCTTTCCCGCGCGCTTTTCAGTTTCTTCAGCAAAGCAAATTGCGCGTGGAATCAATGACGTCTGCGCGCGCTACAAATGCTCCTACGCAGGCGGAGATACAAAACGCTCGCGCGAACTCACCATTTCCGGTTTTGCTCTCGGAGTTTTAGACGGAAACGCGCTTCTCCAATCAAACGCGCGCGCAGGAGATTTAGTCTGCACAACAGGGAATATCGGCTCAGCAGCATGCGCTTTGCACGCGTTAATCAACAACAAGCGCGCATCACCCAAACTTCTTTCTTCTTTTCTTCTTCCTCGCGCTAAAATTAAAGAAGGAAAGACTCTTTCAAAAATTCCCCGTTGCTCGGCAATCGATATTACTGACGGCCTGCTCTTTTCAGCTTCCCAGCTCGCGCGCTCCTCGCGCGTAAAAATAGCAATAACTGAAAACTCCATTCCAGTTTCAAAAGAAGCGCGCGCCTACTCAAAAGCGCACAAGCTTCCAAAACACTACCTCCTAAACACAGGCGAAGACTACGAGCTTCTTTTCACTCTTCCGCGCCTCGCGCTCAAAAAAATAAGCGGAAAATTCCGCTTCTCCATAATTGGAAGTTGCGTGCGCGGCTCCTGTGTCTATTTAGACGGAAAGCGCGTTAACGAAGAGGGCTATGACTCCTTAAAGAAAGCTTAAATACCCCTAATTCCTATTCTTCTTCATGGCTCTGAACAAAACCGCGCAACTCAACGTGGCTCCCAAAATTCCGGAGACTGAAGCGCACTTCCAAAAGAAACTCGAGCAGGCAAAGGCAAAACTCGCTCTAACTCAAAAAGCCCTTGAACTATTCGACAAAGAAGCGCGACTAACCCGTTTTACTCCAGAATGCGACATACGAAAAAGCGCGCTTGAAGAGCAAGTTTACAATCTTCAAACCGAAGTCTCGCGCCTGAAACTACTCCTTTCAAAGCCCAAACGAATAAGCTAAACAAGCTCTCTAATTAGTGCAACTTCATCGCAGTTCAAATACTTGGGGCAGTTCAAGCAGTCTCCCCAAACTTTCATCGGAAGCTTGTTTTTGTTTACTTTCTTAAATCCTACCTTCTTGAAAAATTCAGGCGCAGCAGTAAGCGTAAACACTCTCGGAATTTTCAATCTCTTTGCTTCGCGCACGCACATTTTCACGAGCTCGCTTCCAATTCCGCGCCCCATATAGTGCGGGCGCACGGCAAGCGCGCGAATTTCAGCGCAGTCAAGCCAATGAATATGCAAGCCGCAGCATCCAACGACCTTTCCCTTGCTGTTCTCGCAAACAGTATACTCTCTTACTTTTTCATAGAGTCCGCTCAACGAGCGCGAAAGCATTTTCTCCTTGCGCGCGTGGTAGTTGATGATTTCCTGCATGTCGTCCGCGTCTTCCAGCGTAGCTTTTCTGTAAGTAAACTCTTCGCGCTTCTTTTTTTTCACTTTCATTGTGAATCACCGTTGGATATTATGCACTTTGCGCACTGAGAAAGTGCATTCACAAAGCTTTGCAACGAGCTAGCTTTCGAGCTTCCGTTGCAAATCGATTTTTGCATGCGACTTATTTGGAGGAATTAGTTTTTAAGCTTGCGCCCAGTTTTGCGCGCTCCGCGCATCATATACACTCAACTTGCACACAATTCGATTTTCGAACCCTCTCTTGAAAGCTAATAAACTTTGCCCTTGAAAAGATATCAGGGAGGCTTACAGAGTTTCTAAACATTAGAACAAAAAAGGTGAGAATACATGGCGATAGAATTCACGAAAATGCACGGATTAGGAAACGACTTCGTTATGGTCAACGAACTCAAAGGCGAGCTCGTGACAGACAAAGCCGCGTTCGCGCGCCGAGTCTGCGAGCGCCACTTCGGCATCGGAGCAGACGCAGCAATATTCCTATGTTCTTCTTCAAAAGGAGACGCGCGCATGCGCATCTTCAACCCAGACGGAAGCGAAGCCGAAATGTGCGGAAACGGAATTCGCTGCTTCGCGTTCTTTGCCCGCAAGCACGGAATAAAGAAGGAGAAGCTTTCAGTAGAAACTCTTGCTGGCATAGTTACTCCAGAAATAATTAAGCGCGACGGAAAGGAATTCGTGCGCGTTTCAATGGGTGCCCCGCGCTTTGCTTCAAAGGAAATTCCTGTACTCATTCAGAAGGAAACCTGCGTAAGCGAACCAATGAAGTTTGGACCCAAATCCTTCGACGTTACGTGCGTAAGCATGGGAAACCCGCACGCAGTAATATTCGTTGACAACGTCGACGAAATCAACTTGGAAGCCTACGGCTCCAAAATCGAAAAAGACCCGCTCTTTCCAAAGCGCGTGAATGTGCAATTCGCACAGTTGATTACTCCAACGCGCATAAAAATGCGAACCTGGGAGCGCGGAGCAGGAGTTACGCTTGCGTGCGGAACCGGAGCATGCGCAGTAGCCGCGGCAGCGCGCATAACAAACAAAACGCGCGAATCCAAGTTTCTCGTATTCCTTCCAGGAGGCGAACTCGAACTCGAGCTTGCTCTCGAAGGAGATGCAATCAAGAACATCTTCCTAACAGGACCTGTAGAAGAAGTTTTTGAAGGAAAACTGGACGGGTAGACTCAATGGGCAGTTACACTTCGGAAACAACCCAGCAGGAACTAGAAAACATCAACAAAGCAAACCAAACCTACGCCCTAGAGCTCTCAATGGCCAGCGAAGGTTTAGAAGAGCTTTACAAGCTCGTCCAAGCAGTCAACCCCTCTCTTTCTTCATCTCCTCCTGCAGACCAAAGCGTTCGCTCTGTTCTTCTTCTCCTCGCCTACTCCAACTTATACTCGCTGAAAAAATGCAAAGACTTAATTTACGCAGGCGCGGTTTTTGAGGCAGACATACTCATGCGCTCCATTCTCGAGCGCATTGATTTAATGCAGGTTTTTCACGGAAGCAGAGACGCCGAGCTGATAAATTCCTTTATGCAGACAAAATATCTCCTCCCTGCCGATGAACAGCAGAGAAGCGAGCATTTTGAATTTGAATACAAAAAATGGAGAAACAATTTTTCGCCCTCTAAAATTTCACAGCATTTAAAAAAACTGAACCTAACTCCCATATTCCGTCCAGAGCTCTACAAATATCTCTCTCTTTCCAGCCACGTCAGCAGCGCCCAGCTTCTCAAAACCTACTCAACTACTCTTCAGCTCAAAGAGAGCTCAACAGCTTCCCAAGTGGGCCAGTGGGACATGTCTTTCAGCCACAAACCTGCCTACCGCCCCAACCACGTGCGCGGAAGCTTTGGAAGACTATGCATGCTCGCCGCTACTACAATTTGGATTCTGGAAAGCGAATTCAAAATTTCCCCAAAGCGCGCAGTTTCCCCAATCTATCACGCAAAAGTGGAAAAGCATTTTTTCCCGTCAAGCTTCAAAAAGAGGCAGATGCTAAATAAAAAGTAGAAACTAACTCACTCTCCTTCAAATTCAAACAGCTCGTCTATAGTTGCTTTCAAAACCTTTGCAACGTCGTGCGCGAGCTTCAGCGAAGGATTATATTTTCCTTTTTCCATAAAGACTATTGTCTCTCTTCTAACTCCTACCTTCTGCGCGAGCTCTTCTTGAGTCAAATTATGCCTTGCTCTAAACTCCTTTATTCGAGTTTTCATCATTCTTCCTCCTTTTTCTTCACATACAAATAACACAAGCCGAAAATCAAAGCCATCCCACCCACTGCTACCGACATTGCCTGAGACACATCCCTAAACTGCGGAAGACTTGCGTTTCCCGCAGCCATATCGCAGTACCATCCGAACGCCAGCAGCAAATACAGCGAAATATAAAATGCATTTGCGGCGGCTTTCCTTTCAATATTCTGAGTTCTTTCGTCCTTGAGCTTTAAACCTTTTTCAAGATTTTTGTACTCTCTAACTCCGTACCCTGCAATTGCCAGAAGCGTGATTACTGCAAATGCAATCAGCGCCAGTGAGTAAACATCATTGCTTTTGTTAGCTAAGCCATAAGCTATGAAGCTAAGCGCAACCATTATCCCTAACCCGACTATCAACAGCAATCTCAATTTATCGCTCATTCAAACCACCCGTTGCATATTTCAAACATTATGTTATCTCCATCTAACTATATGTTAGAAATATATAACTATTTAAAGCTTTCGGCCTTTTTTCAATACCCTTAAATACTCCAAACGTGCTACATATCCAGCTATGCGCAAGCAACTAGCTTTCCCTCAAGCGGCATGTGCGCCAAGCGTACGTTTGACTACTGCTAAAACTTATTTCAACAAGAACACGCGCTTTCCCATCATCCCTAAAAAGGCTTCGCAGTCAAGTGCAATCAAATTCCTGCATGCTCCCGCAAGCACTTCCCATTTAAAATCAGCAACCTTTATTCTGCTTCTGCTTTTCAGTTTTCTTTCAGCAAGCTGCACCTCCATTATTCATCAGCTTCTTCCAGCTCCAAGCAAACAAACGGCAGAGCAGAAACTGCAGGAAACAGAAGAGTACAAGCGCTTCGGCTTCATACGCGGCAAAACTACGATGCGCGAAGTCGAAGCACTCTTAAGCGCAAAAAGATTTTGTTTCGCCAGCAGCATAGGGGAGGAAGGCGCAGTGCTTATTACTGAATGCATCGGCCGTCAGGAAGGCCCGTTCTCCTTTCTTTTCTCGAACGGAAAGCTCCTGAGCTTCTCCAAACTGAGCTTTGAAGGCGAAAAAATCTCGGAGTTCAGACGCCCTACCGTTCTCTACCACTATGGAAATTTTTACGTGACTGCAGACAGCTTCGAATCCATCTATGCGTTCAAATCCATCTACGCGCACGTATTCAAAAAGGAGGAGTTTAAAATAAATCTGAGCCAGCTTATAGAAAAGGAAGGAGTGATCAGACGTCCATATCTTGTGCTAGAGAAAAAGGGGCACGATGCAGAACTGGTTCTCCGCCTCTGCGTAATCGGCTGGGATAACGAGTACGTGTTCTCGCTCGAAGGAAAGCTTCTGCAAAAAATTCCGCTGAGCATGTATTAAATAATCAGCATCGCACCAATGAAAATCATGACTATTGCCGCGAGCTTCAGCAGAACCGTTGACTTATCCGTTTTCTCGCTTAAGACTTCGGGTGCAAGCCTGCTCAAAACAAGCGTGAAAAGCAGCACAACAAAAGGCTGAAGCGAACCGAGCGCGCTCACGAGCGTCACATAACCCATTGCAGTTGCAATCGTGAACAGAAATCCCCCCAGAATGCTGATCGATTCGTTTGCAAAAATAAGCGCAAGACTTTTCTTTCCATGCTCGCGCGCAATTTCTACCAATTCATTTCCGTGGAAGTAAACAACAGGAATAAGTGCAAGCGCAGAACCTATGCGCACATAAACCCAAATGCTCCAGACGTCTGCATAGCCGAGCAGATATTTACAGAGCAAATTATCAACTGCAAACGTGGCGTTTGAGAGTATCATCAGCCAAAAAGCTTTTCCAAGGTGCGGCTTTGAAACATCCTTCTGCGAAACGAGAACCGCACCCATCGTAAGCAGGAAAATTCCTGCGTACGTAGCGAGCGTAAACACTTCGCCAAGAAAAAATGCAGCCGGAAGAACGATGAGAATAGGCGTCAAGTAAGCAAGCGGAACCACGCGCGAAATCTCCTCTTCTTTCACTGCAGTGAAGTAAAACAGCGCGCCAAGAATGCCGAACACTCCTGCTGCAATTGCAAGCGCAGCAAACGCAAACGGAAGCCAAACTACTCCGTGAAAAGCTATAATTCCAAGCGCGGCAAGCAAGCCAACAATTCCAAGAACGAGTGTAATTACGAGCGGGTTGCGGACCCATTTCGTAAGCACATACTTTTCGAACACATTGCTGATGCTCCAGCAAAGCGTTGCCAAAAGTGAGAAGATAATCCAGAGTTCCATAAATTAACCGTTTTTAATCTTGAGCGCGAGAACAGTTGAAGCAAAAATGAGCGTGACAAAGTTCGCAGCAGTCACAGGGAGGTCGTTTGTCATAACTCCATAAATCAGCCAGAGCAAAATACCTATGCAGAAGAGCACGTACATATGAAGCGAAATTCCCTTCGTATCGCGCGTTTTCAGCGTGTGAAGCACCTGCGGAACAAACGAAACAGTAGTCAAAGCAGCGGCTCCAAACCCAAATAGCGATGCAGCATCCTGCGAAAGAATTCCAAACATAAACTCGCCAGCGCTCAAATTATCCCGCGTATTTTTCCATTGCGCGCAGTATTATTTGCTTCATTCAAATGCGCCGGAACCTTCTGCCTTCTCAGCAAATCCTCGTAAGTTCCGCGCTCGCGCGTAAGAAAAACTTCCCCGTTTCTAACAAGAACTTCAGCAGAAAGCGGATGCGAGTTGTACTCAGAAGACATTACCATTCCATAAGCTCCCGCGCAGAGAAACGCAACAACATCCCCTTCCTTTGCCTCAAGCTTCCTCTCCTTCCCAAGAATATCTCCGCTCTCGCAGATGTTTCCCGCAATATCAACTAAAACTGGAGCGCGCGGAGCAACGTTTCCTGCAACTACAGCTTCGTGATAAGCCTCATACAACATTGGGCGCGCAAGCGTATTGAAGCCCGCGTCAACGCACACAAAGCGCCTAAACTCGCCCTGCTTAATTGTCTGAACGCGCGTAAGAAGAACAGATGCATCCCCAACTATTTGCCTCCCTGGCTCAATCTTTATCTGCGGAGAAATCCCAAGCTTCTTCAAGTATTCTTTCACGACTGGCATCTGAACGTCTGCAACTTCTTTTGGAGTAAGCACGCGATCGCTCGCTTCGTGCGGAATTCCAATTCCTCCTCCCAAATCTAGAAACTCAAACCTAACTCCAAGCTTAACTACTTCAGCAACCTTCTCCATGTACTTGCGCACAGCTTCCGCAAACGGCTCGGTTTCTCGAATCTGCGAGCCAATGTGCGTGTGCATCCCAATCGGTTCAACATATTCCGCGGCAAGCGCAAGCTTGTAAGCGTCAACTACGCGCGCATAAGGAATTCCGAATTTGCTTTCGGCTTTTCCTACGCTCAAATGCGAGTGCGTGTGCGCATCAACATCCAGGTTAATTCTGAAGCAGACGCGCGCCTTCGTTCCAATCGAGCGTGCAACCTCATTCACCTGCTTCACTTCACTCTCGGCATCCAGGCATATTGCAATCCCTTTTTCAATTGCAGTTTTGAGCTCCTCACGCGATTTTGTGTTAATCGTCAAGATAAGCTTCTCAGGAGCAAAGCCGGCCTTGAGCGCAACGTAAATATCTCCCCCGGAAGTTACGTCAAGTCCGCCTCCTTCGGAAAGAATTATTTTGAGAACCGCGAGCGAGCTATTCGCTTTCATCGCGTAATGAATTCCAAGATTTCCGTAGTGCTCTGAATATGCATCTTTAACTGCGCGGTAGTTCTCGCGCACGCGCTCCTCATTAGTGACATAAAGCGGGGTTCCGTATTTATCTGCAAGCGCGCCAGCGTCCGCTCCTCCAATGAAAAGCTTGTTCTCGCGCACTTCCAAATGCCCTTTCTTTTCCCACCACATGTTCATCTTAAACTCCCTCCATGCGTTCCAATGCTTCGGCAGTTTGCTGCCGAATTTTGGAACCCTATTCCTTCATGCGTTCCAACGCTTCTTGAATTCTTTCAACACTCTGCGTCAGCGCAAAGCGCACAAAACCTTCGCCGTTTTCTCCAAAGCCGGAGCCAGGGGTTACGATAACTCCCTTCTCAAGCCACTTCATCGCAAACTCCATAGAGTTGCCGCCAACATTCACCCACAAATAGAACGTAGCTTTCTGCCTCTTCGCTGGAATTCCAAGCTTGTTCAAGCCCGCTACAAGTACATCTCTTCTTCTTTCATACTCCTTCATAATCTCTTCAACTTCCTTTGGGCGCGCTCGCGAAGTATACAAATCAAGCCCCTTAACCGCCGCCTTCTGAATATACATCGGGCAACCAGAGTCGAGCTGGGGCTTAACCTTTTTCAATCCCGCGACTATTTTCTCGTCTCCCGCGGCAAAGCCCACTCTATGCCCAGTCATGCAGAACATCTTCGAGCACGAGTTGATTTCAATTGCATTGCGCGTGAACTCCAAAATCGAAGGCGCATTATAATCATCAAAGCTGAATTCCGAATACGCATTGTCATAGCATAAAATGATATTGTTTTTTTCAATGAATTCAACGAGCTCTTCAAGGAATTTTTTTGAAGCAACTGCGCCAGTTGGATTGTTCGGGTAGTTGATGTACATCATTCTATACTCTCCTTCGGGAATTGCGTTCAAGTCAGGAAGGAACCCATTCTCCTCGCGAAGCGGCATATCCACAGGAATTCCATCGCAAAGAATCGTTGCACCGTTCTTGTAAACCGGATACGCAGGATCTGGAACAAGCACCTTATCGCCCGGGTCAACATAAGCGCGCGCAAGATTCGCAATTCCTTCCTTTCCTCCAATTAAATTAATTACTTCCTTTTCAGCGTCAACTTCAACGCCGAACCTGTTCTTATACCAGTGCGCAACTCCCTCTCGGAAAAACCCTTCTCCCTGCGAACTTGGGTACTGGTGGTTCTCTGGCTTGCGCGCCTCGCTAACAAGCTCATCAATAACAACAGGAATCGTAGGCATATCTGGGTCCCCTATGCTCAGCGAAATGATGTCAACTCCCTGTTTTTTCTTCTCAAGCTTCAACTGCTCCAGCTTTGCGAATAGGTAAGTCGGAAGCCGGTTCAATCTATTGCTGTATCTAACTTCCATAAACTCCAACCTCTCTGCCCCTAAACTAAAACTCGTTGCTTACTTATTTTAGAAGCCCAACTTGTTTTAAAACTTCCGCGAGCTTCTTTCTGTTCGCCTCGCTGGTTTCGCAGAGCGGAAGTCTGCACGCCGCGCTCGAAATTCCCAGAATTCCAGCGGCTTCCTTCACCATTATCGGGTTAGTGTCAATGAAGAGCGCATCGAAGAACGAAGCGAGCCTTCTGTTTTCTTTCTCCATTTCTTCAAACTTCCGCGTGCTTCCAAGCTCAACAAACTTCACAAGCATTTCCGCTGCAACATTCGAAGCAACCGAAATCACTCCTGTGCACCCATAGCTCTTCATCATCTCATACGTATCTCCGTCATTTCCCGAGAGAATCGTAAACTCATTTCCAGCGAGCTCGCGCACCTTCTTCCAGACTTCTTCTTTTCCGCTTGCCTCCTTCACAGCAACTATATTTGAGTACTCGCGCGCAAGGCGAGCAACCGTCTCCGGAGCAATTTCCTTCGCACTTCTTCCCGGAACATTATACAGAACCATGGGCAGATCAACTGCTTCTGCAATTGCTCCGAAATGCCTGAACAATCCCTCCTGATTCGGCTTATTGTAATACGGGCAGACTTGAAGCGAAGCATCTGCTCCAACATCAAGCGCGCGCTTCGTTCTTTCAATCGCCTCCCACGTACAGTTTGAACCTGTGCCTGCAATTACCTGCATTCCTTCTGCGCGCTCAACAGTTCTCTCAATAATCTCATCATGCTCCTCGTTTGAGAGCGTAGGCGATTCTCCAGTAGTCCCGCAGGGAACAATTCCCGCGATTCGCGCGCTCTTCTGCACTTTCAAAATTCGCTCGTAAGCCTCCCAGTCAATAGCTCCATTCACGCCAGCTTCAACAAAAGGAGTAATAATAGCAGTATAAACGCCTTCAAGCTTTAACATACACACACCTCGCACGTAAATTAGGGTGAAAACGGTTAATAAGCTTTTCGTAATTTAAAGTTCGAATTTCGAACCTACTCCAGCTTAAGCATTTCGCTCATTCCGAAGAGTCTGCCAGCTTTTGCGTTCTTCGCGAGCCAGAGGGCGGCTTCAATTGCCCCGCGCGCGAAATCAGCACGCGAATACATAAGCGAGTTGATTTCAAGCCTTCCGTGCTCTCCAACTATGCGAACTTCATGCTCTCCAGCAGTTCCTCCCAGTCTAAGCACAGCCATATCAACTTCGTCTTTCTCGCGCGCCCTCTTCTCCTCCTTTCTGTAAGTAAGCTTTCCGCTTCCTCTTCCTTCAACAACTGCGTCTGCAAGCTTCTTCGCTGTACCCGAAGGAGAATCCAGCTTCTTCACGTGGTGCTCCTCAACTACTCCAAAATCATAGCCGAGCGGAGCAAGCACCTGCGCAGCTTTCTTTGCAAGCATAATTTGAACATTAACCAAAGGAGAAAAATTCGGGGCGATGAAGAGCGAACCCCTGCTCTTCGCAAGCGCGTCCTTCATCCTCTTCATCTGCTCAGAAGAGAAACCAGTGGTTCCAACTACGCACAGCTTCCCGAGCGAAAGAGCCTTGCAAACAGCCTCGCAGTCTGCTTCTGCGCTCGCAAAATGAATCGACAAATCAACGCTAGCAAGAGCCTTCTCCAGCTCGCGCGCCGAATAAACCTTCGCACCGCTTCCTTCAACTACTCCAGAAGCCAGCGATTCGCTTTCAACTCCAGAAACAAGCTCAATTTTCCCCTTATAATTAATGAGAACTTCGGAGCAAACTGCTCTTCCCATGCGCCCGCGCGCGCCAAACACCGCGATTTTAAGCATAGCAACACCTACTCCCAGGATTTGAGAACCATCTTTGTATCCGTATTCTTCACGTACTGAATCTTCCTAATTAAGTCAACGCTCTTGTTCATCTCTTCAAGGGAGCGCGCGCTCACAAATGCGGCAACATCGTATTCGCCGGTTATTTCAAATACGCGTCCAACTCCTGCGATTTCCTTTACTTTTCTGACAATTTCAGAAGCAGACCTGTTTGCATTGACTGCAACGAACACGAGCGCGCTGACTGGAGACATTTCCTCTCCAAGCTCAAGAGTAAACTTCCGTATTACCCCGCGCTCAATAAGTTTTCTAACCCGCTTGCGAACAGAAGCTTCGGAAAGGTTCACGCATTTTGCAACGTCAACATTAGGGCGCGAGGAATCCTCAAGGAGCATTCCAATTATCTGCTTGTCAATTTCGTCCATAAAAACACCCTATTTTTTACGCGGCCACCATTCACTTATAGACTCAGAAATCTGCTTTCCAAGCGTTCCTTCTGCTGCTTCTGCACGTCCTGTAGTAATATCTTTTACAGCATTCCAAGCATCAGCAACCGAGTCTAAAACTGCTCCCACCAGCGTATTCTTCGGTTTTGCCTCATCAAATCTATTTGCAAATTTCATAAATTCCATACTTGGATTTGAGCTCTTGCCCTTGTTTGCCCAGTACTCTTTTATTACTCTCATTTTTTCCGGATTAATTATTTCAGAAAGCTTATACCCCTTGCCATAAACATTTGCTCTTGGATTTTTAGCCAGAGTATTCATAAGTGCAGTGTATCTATCCGTTTTCTTTGCTTCTTCATTAAAACTCGCGTACATTGCAGGCCCCATCATGCTTGCATACTCTCGCTCATGGCTCGCCATTGCACTCACAAGCGCTTCAACTGTTCCTTGGCCGCGCTTCACGTTATCTTCAAACGTTGAGCGAGCTTCCTTGCTCGGCAGTATTGCGTTAAGCAGACTGCTCCATGTATCTACTGCTTTTTGCACATACGTATTAAGCGTATCAACACCGCGCTCTTCCAGCTCGCTTGCAAGCTGCTCCTTCGGAGTAACTGCTCTATCGATTACTCCGTCATTAAGTGCTTTCTGCTCCTTGAAATCAGAAGAAAAAGCCGCTTTTTTATTTTCCTCCTTCCTGCTCCCTTTCTTAGGCACAGCTTTCATTGCTACTGGGGGCGTTTGCTGCGCTTGGGGATTCTCCTGCAACCTTTCTTTCTTCTTTTTTTCCTCTAATTCTTTATACGCCACAAGCTCACCGCTAGGTTAATGCTCTTGGGAGTATAAAAAGCTATGCTTTGCTGATGCTTTTCGAACCTAAATGGGTGCATCGCTTACACTTTTCGTCCTTCTTCTCTTGCATGCAGCTCGTTTCTTCTCTTTCGTTTCCTCTCCCACTGGGATATATGCAATCAAATAGTCTGCAAATTCCTGCGGACTCGGGCGCGCAGAAGAGTGGGTTATGCTTCTTCCGTCTTCTCCATAAACAAACGGTCTTGCCTCCTCTTCTGCTTCCATTCTTTTCAAAAACTTCACAAGCTCCTCAAGCTCGCACACGCT
>JBDROI010000072.1:0-14527 GCA_043810245.1 Microcaldota archaeon | reverse complement strand
AAGCACGCCATATCATCTCCGCAGTCTTTGCTCGAAGGAAACGGGTTGATGCACCCAAAAAGCAGAAGAACTCCAATCAAACCTGCAAACCAAACTCCATTCTTCATAGCAACACCCCGCAAACTCTCTTTTTCAAACAGCTTCTCTTCCTGCTTCAAATCAATCTACTTAAACTTCCACTCATTCTTCCTGAAGTGGTCATACCCGCCTTCTCTGCTTACCTTTCCAAGAATAACTTTCTGAAGCTCAACTCCCTCCCATGCTTCCATTGCCTTGATTGCAAAGCTCAGCTTGCTTTCGCTTTCGCTCACATTCTCAAACAGCTTGTCGCCTGCGCTCACCTTGTCTCCCTGCTCGCAATATAGTATAATGCCCGCTCCCTTGTCTTTCGGCGCGCCCGCGGCTCTTGCAATTCTCGAAATCGCATGGTTGTCAACATGGCTTATTCTTCCAGTCTGCTCTGCTTTCACCACGTGGCGGTATGTTCCTATGTTCAAATCGTCAATTTTCACGCGCGAATTTCCTCCCTGCTCGCCTATGATTTCAAGCATCTTCTTGTAGGCTTTTCCAGAGCGTATTATATCCGCAGCTGCGGCAATTCCTCTCCCTTTAGGCACTTTTCCGCTCATCTCGAGAAGCGCGCCTGCGAGCTGGCAGCTCTTGTCAAGCAAATCCTGAGGTCCTTTGTTCTGAAGAACTTTTAGAACGTCAATTGCCTCCAAGCTCGGGCCTATCCCAAACCCAATCGGATCGGTTCCGTCAGTTAGGAAGCAGTCTACAGTCATACCCAACTTTCCTCCAATTTCAAGGAACTCGCGCGCAAGATTCTTTGCATCGTTGACATCTTCGTGCTTCGCACCGCGCCCAACAGGCAAATCTATAACCACATATTGAGCGCCCACTGACTTCTTCTTTGCGAGTATGCTTGCGAGCAAAATTCCTCTCGGGTCCAAGTGAAGCGGACGCCTAATTGCAATTAATTTATCATCAGCCGCCGCGAGATTTATCGCTCCGCCCCAGACAATGCACCCGTGAGTTCTCTCAACGATTCTGCGCATTTCATCAACAGGAAATTCAACTGGCGCAAGAACCTCCATAGTATCCGCGGTTCCAGCTGCCGAAGTTATTGAGCGCGATGAAGTTTTGGGCATATATAGGCCTGCGGCTGCAATCACAGGCACCATAACCATCGTTGTTCTATTTCCCGCGACTCCTCCGCTGCAGTGCTTGTCAACTATGGGCTTCTTCTTCAAGCCAAGCGTGTCTCCGCTTTCAACAAGCGCGTTCGTAAGCGAAACGGTTTCGTCTACATTCAACCCTCTAGTATAAACCGCAGTAATAAAAGAAGCGAGCTCGATTCCACTCAGCTTGTTCGACATTGTTTCATCTATAATTTTCCTCATCTCTTCCCCGTTGAGCGTTTTCCCGTCCATCTTCTTTCTTATGAAGTCAATCGAAGAAGGCTTGCTCGTGTGCAGAATTTCCACATTGTCTCCATTCTTAATTCCAAGCAGTTCGCTCGTGTCGCTGAACAAGCCGACTTCCCCGCGCTTCACCAATTGGTCGCTCAAATCAACGAGAACAGTTGCCTCCTTTTTTCCATGCTTAAGAATTACTCTGTCGGAAACGTAAATATCCATCACGTGCGCTTCCTCTTCGTTCAAAACAACAATTACACATCCAGCTTCAATGTCAAAGCACTTTGCCTTGCAGGAATATTTTCTTAAATTAAGCACTCCGTTTTTCTTTCCATTTCCATTGAGATTATTTGCGCCGCTTGCAATTTTATTGAGTTTTTTTACCATATTTTTCACCTGCGTTTTTCTTTCTTGGTAAGCGATGTTTTAATATCAAATTCTTCCATCAACAAATTGAGCATGCTTGCAGGCGGTATCACGCCCGCCTCAGTAATGAATGCAGTAATATATTTAGAGTCAGTAACATCAAACGCAGGGTTTCTGATTTTTATTCCTTTGAATTCTTTTGGGTCTGCAACTTCATCCGGCGCGCGCTCTTCTATTACTTCAACCTTCCCCCAAAGCGTTAACGGATTGAACTTGTAAAGCTCTGCTGCAGAGTAGAACGGAATGTCGAGCGCGTGGGCAATCTGCGCAATTCCCGCTGTGCCTATTTTGTTTACCAAATCCCCGCGCGCATTAATTGCGTCCGCGCCCACTATAATGCAGTCAACTTCTTTTGCAAACGAGCGCACCGCCGAGTCGACAATCATTGTTACTTTCAAGCCCGCATCTCTAAGCTCCTTCGCCGTAACTCTCCCCTGAAACTTGGGCCTAGTTTCCGTGCATATTACTTCAATTTCCTTTCCCATTTCATGCGCGCGCTTTATCACGTTGATTGCAGTGCTGCTGTGGCAATGCGTTAACACGCACGCGCCGCGCGGAATTTCTTTCGCGCCGTATTCCGCAATATTCTTTGCGCCTTTTTCAACGTTTTCCTGGTACGTTTTCTCCTGCGCCTCAACGAGCTTCTTCAGCGTTTTCACGTCTCTCGTTGCCTTCTTCTTTGTAATCTCGGTAAAAACAAACCTAATTGCATTATTCAGCGAGTTTCTCAGCATCGGTTCGGTAGGCCTTGTTGAAGCAAGCGCGTCTGCTGCTTCAATGAGCTCTGCCAAAAATTCGTCAGCATCTTTTGCTCTGCTTTCCTTTGCTTGAACTGAGAGAGCGCGCACTGCAGATTTAGCAATATTCCGCGCGCCCTGAATTTTGAGCGCCTTAATATCCCGGCAAATTTCGCGCACCTTAGCAGAAACCATAAGCACCGAGTTAGTATTTTCGAGCTACCTATAAAAGCTTATCTCGGAAACGCACGGCAAAAGCTACTCGCACCCACACGGCTAACGGAACCGCGGAGGGGGACACCCCCTCCTCAGTTTGAGGCTCCAATTCGGCTTCGCCGAATGGACCAATCGAGCCGTGCTCGATCCGGTCCTCCGGATCCTCCCCCCGACGCAGTTCAATGCGAAAAGAGTTCTACTTCTGCTTTGAGAATGGCAACTTTGGTCAAGCAAGCTCATGAAGAAAAACGGGCAGTTTGGTTCGGTGCCTAAATAGCTCCGATTCCGAACGTTTAAATAGCGGAAACACCCTAATTTATTCGGTGCTTTTGTGGACGATACTTCTAAATCCAAGTTTTACCTCAGCGGAACCGATGTTTGCTGGCCTCAGCGATACAACCAGGAGCTCCAGCTCGAGCTCCTCAAAGCAGTTTTAAACAAAAACGTTGAAGCAGCTGGCAACGCACTCGCGGCGGGCGCGAACATAAACGCGCAGCAGATCGGAAACAGGAATACCTGCTTGCACTACGCAGTTTCCAACGGAGACGAAAAAATGGTGAAATTCCTTCTTGAGCACGAAGCAGACCCCACACTAAAAAACTACGATAACGAAGATGCGAGAAACGTTGCGCTTATGTGGTTTGGAAGACCCGAATTGTTCAAACTCATCTCAGAAAAGCACAAACTTTTTACCGAGAAGAAAAAAGAAGAACTTGCGCTTCTTGAATCTCCAAATAACAGCAATGGGCACAGGAGCATTTTTCTAAGAATTGCGCGCGCAGTTTTCCAGAGAAACGGAAATGGAAGCGGAAATCCGAAGCCCGCGCCAAAAAACACCTCGACGAAGTAAAATACGCACGTTTATATACTAAAAAAGAGGAAATAACAACGCAAGCGAGCGAACTTAGGTGATTTGCATGAACGAACTTGATAACCAACTTTTTGAAGCCGTAGGAAACGAAAACATCGAAACTGTCGACGAACTCATTAAAAAAGGCGCGAACGTAAACGCGAGAGACATTCTTGGTATTCTAGATAGGCGTCGCATAACTGCGCCACATGGTCAGACTGCGCTTATGTGGGCTGCTGAAAATAACTCCGTGCAGATTGCTGAGCTTCTAATCAAAAACGACGCGAACGTAAACATGCAGAATATATTTGGCGAGACCGCGCTTATACTAACTGTTTCTTGCAACAGCTTCGAAACTGCTGAGCTCCTCATCAATAACAACGCAAACGTGAACGCAAAAGACTGGAATGGTCGGACTGCGCTTATGAACGCTGCTTTTTACGATCGCTGGCAGATTGCTGAGCTTCTCATTAACAAAGGCGCAAATATAAACAATGCGAAGAGTGAGTTTGACTGGACTGCGCTTATGTCGACTGCCGAAAGCAACTCCCTGCAGACTGCTGAGATTCTCATCAAAAACGGAGCGGATGTGAACGCGAAGTACAAGGATGGAAAGACTGCGCTTATGTGGGCTGCCTCTCACAACAGCTTAGAAATTGCAGAGCTTCTCATCAAAAACGGTGCGGACGTGAACGCAAAAGACAATGACGGCAAGACTGCGCTGGATTTTGCTAAGTTTGCTAATAAGAAAGCGAGAACGAGAAATAAAAAGGTCGTTAAACTCTTGGAGAACGCCATAAAGAATGCCGATTCAGACTATAAAGACAAAGTCAGCGTATTCAAGCGCATCACCAGGTCGCTAACGCCCTCGTTCATTAAAACTGCTGACAAAAACAAAACTCCGGGCGCGCCGAAGGTGCTCCGAAAATAAACAACACCCGCAAGCGGGAGTTAGGTGATTTGCATGAACGAACTTGATAACCAACTTTTTGAAGCCGTGAAAAAGGAGGGGAATGACGAAGCTGTCAAAGAACTTATAGAAAAAGGCGCAGACGTGAACGCGAAAGAAAAATACGGCTGGACCGTGCTTATGTTGGCTGCTCTGAACGGTTCCCTTCAGACCGCTGAGCTTCTCATCAAAAAAGGTGCGGATGTGAATGCGAAGGATGCGAATGGAACGACTGTGCTTATGGCGGTTGCATGGGATGATATGCAAATTGCAAGACTTCTCATAGCCAACGGTGCAGATGTGAACGCGAAGGATAAAGACGGCAACACTGCGCTTACAGAAGCTGTTTCACGTGCATTTCCGAAGATTGCAGCGGTTCTCATAGCCAACGGTGCAGATGTGAACGCGAAGGATAAGAACGGCAACACTGCACTTAGCTGGGCTGTCACTTCATACTTCTTGGAGAAAGACTATATAGGGATTGCCGAAAGTCTCATTGATAAAGGCGCAAAGGTAACTGACGGCTGGACTGCGCTAAATATCACTAAAAACATTATCGCTAAAGACATGGAAATTAAACAAATTTTTAAACTCCTAAAAAACGCCACGAAAACGAAAAGCGATAAAGACCACGTCAGCATATTCAAACGCATCGCCAGGTCGCTAACGCCTTCGTTCATTAAAACTGCTGACAAAACCAAAACTCCGGGCGCGCCGAAGATGCTCCGAAAATAAACAACACCCGCAAGCGGGAGTTAGGTGATTTGCATGAAAAACAAACTGAATGAACAACTGATTGAAGCTGTGGAAAAAGGAGACATTGAAAGCGTCAGAGAACTCATCAATAAAGGAGCGGACGTGAACGCGAAGGATAATTATGATGGCACGACGACTGCACTCATGTCGGCTGCCTATTACCAAAACCTGCAGATTGCTGAGCTTCTTCTAGAAAACGGCGCGGACGTAAACGCGAAGGACGAGCGTGGCGATACCGCGCTTACAAGCGCTCCTTCCCAGAGGAGGGAGCACTTCAAAATTGTAGAGCTCCTAGTTAAAAATGGCGCAGACGTGAATGCGAAGGACAACGATGGCACGACTGCGCTGATGGAGGCTGCCCTTTTCCATCGCTTCAAAATTGCAGAGTTTCTCATCAAAAATGGCGCGGACGTAAACGCGAAGGGCTATAAAGACGAGACCGTGCTTATGGCGGCTGCTAGAACCGGTTCCTCGCATATCGCGGAGCTTCTAATTGAAAACGGTGCGGACGTAAACGCGAAGGATAAGTATCGCGAGACTGCACTTATGGCGGCTACTAAAAAGGGTTTCCTGCAGACTGCTGAGCTTCTCATCAATAATGGCGCGGACTTGAATGTGAAAAACAGAGACGGAAAGATTGCGCTGGATTTTGCTAAAGCGCGAGACAATAAGAGGATGGATAACAAGATGTTGGTTAAGCTCCTGGAGAAAGCAATCGCCGAGAACAAAGAACTCAAGGGAAAGACCGGCGTACTTAAGCGCATTGCAAGGAGTCAGGGCACGGAACGTAAGCCTGCTGGCGAAACTCAAACTCCCAACACTCTGAACGCCCCCCGAAAGTAATATTAAGCCTCATTGCAGATAAATTTACGCGACCATTGGAGTTTACGTCGTAAAGAATTCGCCCTTAGAAGCGGGTTTAAAGAGTTTAATAATTATAAATCTTAAGCGCGTAAACTTAAACCTCGTGGCGCGCGTGGTGTTGACATGGCTGAAGATGCTCAAGGAAAACTTGCAGATATGATTGCGACTGCTCAAGGAACTTCTGCTGAAGACGAGGAGCTTCTGAAGTTTCTCGAAAGCACGAAGCCCAAAATATATGTTGTAGGCACCGGAGGAAGCGGGTGCAATACTCTTACAAGAATGCACGAGCTTGGAATCGAAGGAGTGAAGTTCGTTGCAATGAACACGGATGTTCAGCATCTTGTGCGCATACGCGCGGACAAGAAAATTCTGCTCGGAAAAAACATCACCAAGGGTTTGGGCGCTGGAAGCAACCCCGAAGTTGGGGAAGCTGCTGCAAAAGAAAGCGAAGCAGAAATAAAGAAGTCGCTTGTTGACAGCGCAATGGTTTTTGTAACATGCGGATTGGGAGGCGGAACAGGTACAGGAAGCGCGCACCTCATCGCAGAGCACACAAAAGCCCAAGGAGCTCTTGCAATTTCAGTTGTCACTCTTCCATTTCTTTCGGAAGGAAGCGCGCGAAGAAGAAATGCAGTCGAGGGCTTGAAAAAGCTCAAACGAAATTCAGATGTCGTCATCGTAATCCCGAACGACAAACTGCTTTCAATTGTTCCTGATTTGCCTTTGAACACCGCGTTCAAAGTTTCTGATGAAGTGCTCGCGGGCGCAGTAAAAGGCATTGCGGAATTAATAACAAAAACCGGTTTGGTAAACCTTGACTTCGCGGACTTGAAGACGATTATGAGCAGCGCAGGATGCGCAGTAGTCGGAATGGGAGAAGCAACGCTTGACTCAAAGCCGGACCAAAGAGCGCTTGTTGCAATTGAAACCGCGCTCAACTCCCCGCTTCTAGACATCGACATCTCAACTGCGACAAAAGCGCTCGTGAATGTCACTGGGGGCGAAGACATGACGCTCAGGGAAGCAGAACTCATGGTAAACGAAGTCGCAAAGAGAATTGCTCCTGATTCGCATATCATCTGGGGAGCGCGCGTTGAGAAAAATCTCGAGAAAAACGTTCTCCGCGTGCTCGTGGTAATCGCCGGTGCGAGGCTTCCAGATTATGAGAAGCCCGTAGAAACAGTCGAAGACACTACTGTTGATCTAGACCTCATGTAAAGAATTGAAAGTTAAACTGAAAAGAGCTGAACCTTATGAACCTGCCATTATTGATTAAAGAGCAGATAAACAGCGCAATTCGCGTTCTGCGCATTTCGCACAAGCCAAAAGAAAGCGAGTTCATGTATACTGTGAAAATCACAGGGCTCGCAATGCTGCTCATCGGAGTAATCGGCTTGGTAATTACGATAATATTTGGTTTTCTTTAAAGCTGAGAAATAAAGAATGAAAGAGCGGGAGGTTGTTTGAGATGATATTCGTGTACCGTTTGACTGCCGGTCAAGAGAGAGTAGTAGCCGATGTTTTGTTCAACAAAATAAGAAAGGAGAAAATCCCAATATACTCAATTGCAATGCTTGAAGAGTGGCGCGGCTATCTCATTGTGGAAGCAGACGACGAACTTTCAGTTCGCCAAGCTGCCATGAGAATTCCGCACATCAAAGGAGTTCTTTCAAAATCCATGGACATGAAGGACATTGAAGCTCATTTGGAATCCAAGCCTATTGGAACTGTGCTCAACAAGGGAGACATCGTCGAACTCGTGAGCGGTCCGTTCAAAGGCGAAAAGGCGCGCGTAATAAAGATAGACGAGAACAAGGAAGAGGTAACCGTAGAGCTTACAGAAGTCGCGGTTCCAATTCCAGTTACCGTACGCGCGGGCACCGTGCGCATCTTCAAGAAAGCCGAAGATGTGTAGTCTATTTTTTTTCTTTATTCTTTCCCTTTCCATTCTTCAAAATAGCTGCAGCTCCATGCATTACTGCGCCTACGAACAAGTACATTGAAATTGCAAGTGCAACTGCCCCCGAAATCGCACTTATTGCAAAACTCGCTCCGAACATAAGAATACCAACAACTCCATGCTTTTTTGCTTCCCCAGTATAGTCTACTTTAAATAATTCGAGCTGATTTACGTTCCTTTCAGTTTTTTCCTGCTCTTTTTCTGCATCCTTTATAACTTCCTTTGTTCTGTTGAATACTTCTGTAGTAATCCCAAGCGATCTGGGCCAGAATGGGTGCCTGTTTCCGTTGAAAAGCGCAAGCTGTACTCTATCTCTTTCATCAAGTTTTTTAGAATTCGTATGCCTATTCTTTACTTTTCTTACCATAGGAATATTGGGTGCTTTATACTTAATAAACTTTTGGAATTTTCTTATAGGTTTAAATACCTCTTTCTACCCAATTAAGGTATGGCGAACGTTAGCACAAGCAATCTAAACGACAACCTAATTAAGGTCGGCTCCATCTTTCCAACTGGCTACTGCGAAAACGCGTGTTTGCACTGCGGAAGCGGGGCAACCGTTCAAGGAAAACCCATGCCTTTCGAAGACATAAACGCGCTTCTAACAAGCGAGCAGGTGCGTCTTACCCCTAATTTTGGGCTCAGCGGAGGGGGCGATCCAATTCATTATTCTTTTAACGGAAAAAAACTCGTTCACATTGTTGAAATTCTTCTTGCGCGCGGAGTTAAAGACGTAACGATTCACACCCAGGGCTGGCATTCCGACAGCGAAGAATGCAAAAACTTTTTCGCGCTCACAGAGTTCAAGAAAAACATTCTTTTCAGAATAAGCTACCACGCATTTGCAGGTATTTCACGGGAGCGCTATCTTGACAAAATATGCACAGCAGCCTGCGAGTGCTTCTTCTCTGGAGTTCGGCACACAATAGACATGCTCGCGCTTCCTAAACTCGGAAAAAAGCTCAACGGCTTCATGAGTGCAGACGACATGGTTTCCGAGATTTACCAACTGCTCCTCTCACGGCTTCCAGTGAACTACGGAATTGGAAACCACGTTGAGCGCATCTCATTTCTTCCTTCTGAAAATGGGCGCACGAAAGCAAACCCGCGAATACCCACTTTTGAGCGCCTGCTTGCAAAAGGAGCGAAGTTCAACATAAGGCCGCGCTGCACCGCGCTCGAAGAAGCTGAAATAGAAAAGGGCTTGAACATTGACCAAAGCGGAAACGTGCACATCTGCAACGGTCTTTACGGACTCCGTGTTTCAGTTGGAAACGTCTATGAGAACGACGCGCGCTCCATAAACGAAAACAAACAGCTATTCCTCCAGCTCATGAGAGGCGAGTCAACCAAGCGCGTGAAAAAAGGAGACGAGCTCCCGAACGTTCCAATTGGCTTTTGCATAACCGACTGCGCAAAGGCGAACGAGCTCTTCAAAACACAAAAGCGCACTTCTCCGATTTCAAAGCGCATGGGCGCAATAATCAAACCAGCGGAAACCGCGCGCGCCAAACGCGCTTTGGCTATGTAGTACTATATATAATATTAGTAGAGGGGACGAAAAATGAAAGAAAACGCATTTACCAAAATTCCAGTGTTCGCAGAAAGCGCTATTCTTGAAACTCTTGCAAACGGAAGCGAAGATGAGCTGCGCGCGCTCGAAGGCTCGATTAGATCTGCTCCTTTTGCTCGAAGAGAAGCCTCTGTTGCGTCTCTCGTAAACGCAATCGTGCGCCTCGGAGTTCTCGAGTCCAATGAAAAAAACTGCGCCGAAATGCGCACAGCGCTTGGAATTCTGCGCAGAGTAACTCACAACAAGAAGAGGTTCATGAACGACGCGCAGAGAAAGCTCGTTCAGGACTCGGCAATGAAACTTAAGAGCGGAGACGCAAGAAACTCTCTCGTAAACCGCTGAAACTTCGCTTCCTGACGAACTTCTTACTACCATTTTCAAGAGGTTTAAATACTTCAAACGACCCATATTAACTATGGGCAACAAGACGCTATTTTACATATTCTTTCTGGGCTCAGTTTTACTGCTAACTCCGCTTTCTTTTGCAAGCGTTCCTTCAGATTCTGTTTTCATGAACTCGCTTTTTGAAAAGCCGAAAGTTGAAGCGCGCGAAGAAACTGTGATTACTGGAGGCAATGCCTACATGTGCCTGCGCGGATTCGCGCAGTTCTGTGTTTCAGAAACGCGCATAGTTGAAGAAATTAAAGTTGACAGAAAAATTCTCAATCCATTTGAGGGCAATGAGCTAAAGAAGGAAGCAAATGGATGTGAACTAGATTCTGACGATGAATACACGATTGCAAACTACGACGTAAGCGAGCTGAAAGCGTGCTCAGAAAATCAAACTTCCGTAACTGGAGTTTACTCATGCGTGCAAAATTTCAACGCACACTCAAACACAACCTGCATGAGCTCAACTTCAGCTTTCAAAATTGCATGGTGCAGTTCAAAAATTTCCAAGCAGGAAAATGATTTCGAGCTTCAAAAAGCTTTTGTGCGCGGCCCGAATTTCAATGGGCACAGATTTTTGCTTCTCAAAAACAAAAATGGATATTATGCAATCGATCCATACTGGTGCGGCAATGCAGACGCAGGAAAATGCATCAAAACCCACACGCTCAAATTCTACAATGACAGCTCTTCATTGAACTACCGCGCGCTGGTTTACAAACTGGAAGCCATTTCCTAAGAAAATTTCTCCAAAATTTCTCCTCGAAAAGTCGAGGTTAAATACTCTTTTAGCCAAAATCCGCTGATTCTGCCTATATTTGAGTTAAATACTCCGCACAATGAGTTATAATCGATAATTTAGCCTAAAATTAACCAATACAGCTAAAATGCCGATAAAAATGGCTTATTTAATAAAACTAAGTTTTATTTCCCTTAATTTAGATAAATAACCATTTTAAAAGGAAATAAACGAAAAACGTATGTGTAAAATCTCTTGTATACATACATCTGCGCTCAAACTGCTCCACAAACTCATAAAAGAGCAATAATCCGCCTTTTTCTTTTTTTACGAGAAAGAAGTTAAATAAGCTTTGTAGTTCCTTATTTTAGCTGTTATCCGGATTAGAATTGCTTTAAACATACATTTTAAGCAAATATAAACCTAAGAATGCCTTAAATACGTATCGTCCTCTTCTTTTACATTCTAAGCGAAAGATATTTAAACAGAACGAAATCTTTACTAATTCGGCGATCAGTATGGAAAGTTTGATAAAATCAGTTATTGGGGAGCAGGAGCCGGCTCCGGAATCTTTTGGCTCCGAACAAATAAAGATAGTAACTATTGGTGTAGGAGGAGCAGGAAACAACACAATAAACCGCCTGATAAAAGCAGGTGTTAAGGGCACTGAATTAATAGCAATAAACACAGACCGCCAGCACTTGAACATGCTGGATGAGAAAGCAAAAAAGCTTCTCATCGGCAAGTCTCTTACAAAGGGGCTCGGTGCAGGAGGCTACCCCGACATTGGCGCAAAAGCAGCCGAAGTGGACCGTCAAGTACTCGAAAAAGAGCTCAGCGGAGCACACTTGGTTTTCCTTTGTGCCGGTATGGGAGGAGGAACTGGTACCGGAGCAGCACCAGTGATTGCGTCGATTGCAAAAGAGCAGGGCGCGATTACAGTTGCGATGGTCACATATCCTTTCAGCCTTGAACGAGCGCGCAGAATAAAGGCGGACGATGGAATTGCTAGGTTGAGAAAAGTTACGGATTCCGTAATCATACTCGACAACAACCGCTTGGTTCAGATTGTACCAAACTTGCCAATGAACGAAGCGTTCTCCGTTGCTGACGAAATTCTTGCAAAAGCAATCGGCGGACTGGTATGGACGATTACCCAGCCCAGTTTGATCAACATTGACTTTGCTGATGTTCGCAGCATCATGGGCGATGGAGGAGTAGGCTTCATTGCAGTAGGAGAAGGCAAGGGAACTGACAAGGTTACTGGTGCAGCTGAGGGCGTGTTGAAAAACAGGCTCCTAGATGTGGACTTTGAAGGCGCAAGCGGCGCGTTGATTCACATCTCTGGTGGCGCCGATTTGACGCTAGGAGATGCAATCAAAGCGGGAGAAATTATAACCGAGAAGATGGACCCACATGCAAATGTGAAGTGGGGTGCAAGATTAATACCTGGTTATGACGGCAAACTAGAAATTGTCGCCATTGTCACAGGCGTTAAAGGCACAAGCATTCTCGGCAAATCCGCTGATGAGCCTGTGAAGGAAGTAACCTACGCCGACATAGAAGTTATCGGCTAACTTCCGTTCCTTTCTTTTTTCTTTTTATTTTTTATATTTATAGTGGAAACGAGAGTGGTTGGGGTTTAAAAAAAGAGGGGGTTGAATATGGAAAGTTTGATAAGATCTGCAATCGCAAATGCGGAAAAAGCGCCTGAAACAATGGGCGGAGATATTTATTCTTCAGATGCAATTAGAATAAAAGTTATTGGAGTAGGAGGAGCCGGATGCAATACTATTAACCGCCTTATGGGCATGGGCATAAAGAGCGCAGCGACAATTGCAGTAAACACTGATGCATTGCACTTGAAAATGACGAACGCATCCAAGCGCGTTCTCATTGGCAGTAAAATCACCCGCGGTCTGGGGGCAGGAGGATTCCCAGAAGTTGCGCAGAAATGCGCTGACGCAAGCAGAGACGAACTTAGAGAAATGCTTGCAGGCACAGAGCTTCTATTCCTCTGCTCAGGAATGGGAGGAGGAACCGGCACTGGTGCTTCACCCGTAATTGCGGAAGTTGCCAAAGAGCAGGGGGCAGTTGTTGTTTCAATGGTTACTCTGCCGTTTGCGCTCGAGCGCGCCCGCCTTCAAAAGGCGCACTGGGGGCTTCAGCACCTGCGTGAAAATTCCGACAGCTTGATTATTATCGACAACAACCGCTTGATGAGCTATGTTCCAAACCTTCCAATCAACAAGGCGTTCACGCTCGTTGACGAGCTCACTGCGCGCGCAGTGAAAGGAATTGCGGATACAATAATGCTCCCAAGCTTGGTGAACATCGACTTTGCCGACGTTCGTGCAATTCTCGGAAATGCCGGCCTCTCTGTAATTTCCGTTGGAGAAGGAAGCGGAAACAACAAGGTTGAAAAGGTAATTCAAAACACGCTTCAGCACCCGCTTCTTGACGTTGACTATTCCGGAGCAAAGGGTTCGCTTCTCCACATTGCTGGAGGCGAGCAGTTGACTCTTGGCGAAGCAACGCGCATAGGGGATGAAGTTACGAGCGCATTCGACATCAACGCAAACGTTATTTGGGGCGCGAGGCTGACTCCCGAGATTGGAGACAGCATAAGCGTAACTGCAATAACCACGGGCGTTCAGATGCCTTCCATCTTTGGAGATGCGGTGCCAGAGCCAAAGCGCGAAGTTACCAAGGAACTCGTTGCAGAGGCGAGCGAGCTGGATTTGTTCGTCTAACGCTAGCGAACTTTACCTCTTGGGCTTCTGCCCGAGAAGTTTTGCAGCGAACTCAACCCTCGCTGCGAACCATACTGATCGCCACCCTCTCTTCTTTTTTGTTTTTATCTCTTTCCAGCAGGAGCACCACCTTTAAATAGTCTAAAAGAGATAGTAATAGGCGTCCTCGGGCGCGCTTATGGCAGATACAAAATCAATGCAGGGAAAGAACGGCGATTCTTCCCTACAAAAAGCGTCCAGCGAATTCTCGAAAAAGCTTCTTCCTCAAACCAAGCTGGAGAAAAAGCTCGAAGACATTCTGAATGCGTTTAGGCGCGAGGAAATAACGCGCGAAAAAGCAAAAGAACAGCTTGCCAAGTTCGAATCAGACGAATTGAAAAAACTTCTAACTCAGCGCTTGAGCGACAGCTACTACATTATCCGCAGATTCTCAATCGAGTACTTTGCAGAACATGATTACAGCGTGCTTTTCAAACAGCTTAGCCTAGAACTTCCCGCTCATGTGCGCATCGAAATAACTGCCTGCCTGGTTAAAACCATTAAGTCTGCAGAAGACGCAGACGAAGCAGTAAAAGCAATTTCAGAATGCCTCAAGCACACGCGCGAGCCGGCAGTTGCTTCATTCCTTGAAAACTCGCGCGAAAAACTTTCAGCTCTTCTTCCCAAGCAGTAGTTGAAGAAGCTCCTCAAACGAGCCGCCCTTTACATTCCATCTCTCAGCAATCTCTCTAAACTCATTCAGCGCGCTTTCATACTCATCAATATCTTTTTCTGCTTGCTTCCTTTCGTCTTCTCCAATTTCCCATCTTTCAGCGCACTGCGCGCTCTCCATAAACCGAATTTCTCCGTTTTCTCCGCGCTCAAACGGATAAACTCTGCAAACTGCGCTTCTTGCT